>CAYXNI010000142.1:0-6573 GCA_964466285.1 uncultured Planctomycetota bacterium
GACCTGCTGGTTCACGCGACGAAGGGCATCTCGATGTACGCGCACCGGGCCCGGGCGCTCGGCGCCGCGGACCGCGAGATCGACGTGTTCGTGATCGAGGAGCTGTTCTCCACCCTGACGAACGTGAACTTCGACCCCGAGCGTTTCGGCGTGTTGATCCGCAAGGCCGCCGCGACGCGGGACCGGGCGCGGACGCTGTACGAGAGCGCGTGCAAGAAGGCCGGCAATAAGCCGGAGCAGCCGGGCGGTCCGGCGGCCTGGCGCCCGGCCGGGGACGTCGACGGCTTGGTTGGCCAGGCGGAGCAGGTGGGGATCGAGGCCCGGCGGAAGGTTCTGGGCGATGACGTCCTCGGCTTGCAGGAGCTGATCGTCTACGGCTTGAAGGGCGCGGCGGCGTACCTCGACCACGCGCAGATACTTGGCCGGGCGGACGACGAAGCCTTTGCCCGGTTCCACGAGATGCTGAACTTCCTCGCCGAGGGCGGCACGGACGTGGCCGAGCTCACGGGCCGCGCCCTCAAGACGGGCGAGCTGAATCTGAAGGCGATGGAGTTGCTCGACGCCGCGAACACGGGAGCGTACGGCCACCCCGTCCCGACCCCCGTCCGCATCACGCCGGTCAAGGGCAAGGCGGTCGTGGTCTCCGGCCACGACCTCAAGGATCTGGAGGATCTGCTGAAGCAGACCGAGGGGAACGGGATCAACGTCTACACGCACGGCGAGATGCTGCCGGCGCACGGTTACCCGGGCCTGAAGAAGCACAGGCACCTCGCGGGCAACTACGGGGGCGCGTGGCAGGACCAGCGGAAGGAATTCGCCGAGTTCCCGGGCGCGATCCTGATGACGACGAACTGCCTGCAGAAGCCGCAGGACGGCTACGTGGCCCGCATCTTCACGAGCGGCCTCGCCGGCTGGCCGGGCGTTCGGCACGTGGGCGGCCGCGACTTCAGGCCGGTGATCGACGCGGCGCTCGAGGCCCCCGGCTTCACGCAGGACGGGCCGGACAAGACGATCCTGGTCGGCTTCGGCCGCAACGCGGTCATGGGCGTCGCAGGCAAGGTGATCGAGGCGGTGAAGGCCGGCGCGATCAGGCACTTCTTCCTGATCGGCGGGTGCGACGGCGCCAAGCTGGGGCGGAACTACTACACGGAGTTCGCGCAGAAAGTGCCCAAGGACTGTGTCATCCTGACGCTGGCGTGCGGGAAGTACCGGTTCAACAAGCTCGAGTTCGGCGACATCGGCGGGATTCCGCGGCTCCTGGACGTGGGACAGTGCAACGACGCATACTCGGCGGTCCAGATCGCGCTCGCCCTGGCGGGAGCGTTCAAGTGCGGGGTGAATGACCTGCCGCTGTCGCTCGTGCTGTCGTGGTACGAGCAGAAGGCGGTTGCCATCCTGCTGACGCTGCTGGCGCTGGGGATCAAGGACATGCGGCTTGGGCCGAGCCTGCCGGCCTTTGTGACGCCGCCGGTGCTGAACGTGCTGGTCGAGAAGTTCGGCATCAAGCCGATCAGCACACCGGAGCAGGACCTGAAGGCGATCCTGGGCTGAGCCGGTGCGGCCTCTGATTATCGCGAAGGGCGGAACCCGCCGGGCGGGCTGCGCCCTTCTTCCTTAGGGTGTCTAACATAACCCTGGTGGGGCAGGCATTCCTGCCTGCCCAACGGCGGACAGGAATGTCCGCCCCACCATTTTGTTAGAGTTGCTTTGTCAGAGTGGCGGGCGTGTCCGGTTCAGGATCGTGGCTCGGGGGGCGGAGGCGGCCCTTCGCGGGGCAGGCCGGGCCGCTCACGGGGCGGGCGGCGCGGAAACCGGTCGGGCTCGAAACCATGCCATCGGGCGATGTTCTTCGCCAGCTGCTCCATCGTCAGGTTCCGCAGGACCGGATCGTCGGGGTAGTCTTTCTTGAGCGCGTCAAGCAGTTCCTTCGCGGAAGCGCGTTGCTGTTGTATCATCTTGAGGATCACGAGGCTCAGGCGCAGGTTCTTCTCTTCTCGCACCTTGCCCTCGGCGCGGGCGGTCTTGAGGCGCGGCTGAATCTCTTCTTCCACCTTGGCGGCGCGGTCCGCGTCCTGAAGACCGCCCGTCATTGACCACAGCGTCCAGATCACGAGCCGCGGGGCGGGCGAACGGGAGAGCTCTTCGATACCACGACGGTCGACGTCGGTCCGCTCCAGGCCGGCGGGCGCGGCGGCGGGGTCGTGAGCGCCGGGCGGATCGAGCGGCCCCCGGACGTGCTCGCCGACGGCCTCGCCGAACGCCACCTTGCTCACGGAAGCGATGTCGACCGTCCGCTCCTCCCCATTAACGTCGATATGAAACTTCGAATCCGAATAGCTCAGGATCACACACTTGAGTTGCGTTCCGTCGGCAAGATGGATGACGGCCGTTCGCCCGGGCCCCTGGGCCTGGGCTTGTCCGGCAAGAGCCAGCAGGAACATGGCGATGAAGATGATCTTGTTCACCCCCAAATCATACCGCAAAACCGCGTCCGGCGCAAACGGCGCGTGGCATCCGCGGAGAGCGCCGGGATTCCCGCCTGTTGCTTTTGTCCGCGAACCGGATAAGTTGGAGCAGGTTCGCGGTTCTTGGGTTCGGTCCCTGTTCTTGCGAGGTGCTGGTACCCCCTCGTTCCGACTCACCGCACTCCCGCGGACCACTCCCTCTTCCAGCGTACGCCCTGGGGCGTGTCTTCAAGGACGATGCCTCGGGCTTTGAGCTGGTCGCGGATGGCGTCGGCCTTCTTGAAATCCCGCGCCTTCCGTGCAGCCTGGCGCTCGGCGATCAGTGCCTGGACCTCGGCGTCGACCGACTGCTCGGGCAGGGCGGGCAGCACGCCCAGGATGTTGTCGATGCTGCGGATGAAGGCCGCGGCCCTTGCGCCGTCCGCTCGGCTGACCGGGAGCTTGTTCACGTCGCGCACAAAGTCGAACACGTGGGCGAGCGCTCCGGCGATGTTCAGGTCGTCGTCCATCTCGCGGCCGAAGCTGGCCCGGGCGGCGTCGATGAGCCTGGCGACTTCGGGGTTTTCGCCATGGCCGGCCGCGGCCTCCATGTTGAGGATGAACTCCCTGAGGCGCTTGATCGCGCCGGCCGAAGCCTCGACCGCGTCGAACGTGAAGTTGAGCTGCTGCCGGTAGTGGCTCGACATGAGCGTGTAGCGGATGGCCATCGGGTCCAGGCCCTTCTGGAGCAGGTCCTTGAGCGTGTAAAAGTTCCCCAGCGACTTCGACATTTTCTTGCCGTCGACCATGAGGAACCGGGTGTGGAGCCAGCAGCGGACGAAAGTCTTGCCGGTCGCGCCCTCGGACTGGGCGATTTCGCACTCGTGGTGGGGGAAGATGTTGTCCTCGCCGCCGGTGTGGATGTCGAGCGTCTCGCCCAGGTACTTCTGGGACATGGTGGAGCATTCGAGGTGCCAGCCGGGATAACCGACGCCCCACGGGCTTTCCCACTTCATGATGTGCTTTGGGTCCGTGACCCAGAGGGCGAAGTCGTGCGGGTTCCGCTTGTCGGGGTTCACCTCCAGCCGCGCGCCGGCGCTCAGTTTTTCGAGTGTGTTGCCCGACAGCCTGCCGTACGCGGGGAAGCTCGTGACGTCGTAGTAGACGCACCCGTTGACGACGTAGGCGTGGTGCTTGGCGATGAGCGTCCTGACGGTCTCGATCATGTCCGCGACGTGGCCGGTCGCCCGGGGATAGGCTGTGGCGCGGCGAATGCCGAGGGCGTCGATGTCTTCGAAGAAGGCCTGTGTGTAGAACTCGGCGATCTGCCAGGGGTCCTTCTTCTCCTGCCGTGCGGCCTTTTCGAGCTTGTCCTCGCCCTCGTCGGCGTCGCCCGTGAGGTGGCCGACGTCGGTGATGTTCATCACCTGGTCGACTTCGAGGCCGCGGTACTCGAAGTACCGGCGGAGCAGGTCGGCCAGCATGAAAGCGCGGAAGTTGCCGATGTGCGCGAACATGTAGACGGTCGGGCCGCAGTTGTACATGCGGACCTTGCCGGGTGCGAGCGGCGTGAATTCCTCTTTCCGGCGGGTCAGCGTGTTGTACAGCGCGAGGGCCACTTGGACTCCTCCCTACACTTGCAGCAGCACGACCACGGCCTCGGCGGCGATGGCTTCGCCCCGGCCGACGGCGTCGAGTCCCTCGGCCGTCTTGGCCTTGACGTTGACGGCTTCGGGCGCGAGGCCGAGGTCGGCCGCGATGGTCTCGCGCATCTTCCGCTTGAGGGGCCCCAGCTTCGGCCGTTCGAGAATCACCGTCGCGTCGACCTGCGACGGGCGCATCCGGTTCTGCGCCAGCAGGTCAATCGTCTTTCTCAGCAGGACCCGGCTGTCGGCCTTCCGGTACTGGGGGTCGGTGTCAGGAAAGTGATCGCCGATGTCTCCGAGCCCCGCCGCGCCCAGCATCGCGTCGATGACCGCGTGGAGCAGGACGTCGCCGTCGGAGTGGGCTGCGGCGTTGCGGCCTTCCTCCACGGCCACTCCACCAACGACGAGCCGCCCGCCACCTGCCAACCGATGGATATCGCGGCCGATCCCGATGCGCATGCGGAACATCTCCTGCCTTGCCGGGGCAGTATAGCAGAAAACGGACCGGCGACAAGCCGGAACCGAGGCTGGGGCGGGCAGGTGTTCCCATCCCCTACTTGAGCGGTTGCGTCGGAGCGGCGAGCGCCGTCGGCGTGGGCGAAGGGCCGTGCTTCTCGACCTCAACCCCGGTCCACTGATCGTCGCCAGCCGGGTCGAGTCCGAACCAGCCCGCCGCCCAGTCGATCAACTGGCCCACGTCGACTCCGGCGTCGATCCCAAGGTAGATGAGATGGACGTTGGCGGCGACCTCAAGCCACCCGCGATTCTTGTCGTTGATGGTGAGAGGCATTCCGGACCACCGCCAGAAGCAGCGCTCCGTTCCGGGCGGCAGGGGATGGCGGTCGTCGCCCCGCACGGGAGTCACGGGCATCCCGCCGTAGAGCACGGCATCCACGTC
Organism: uncultured Planctomycetota bacterium; assembly: GCA_964466285.1. Taxonomy (GTDB): domain Bacteria; phylum Planctomycetota; class PUPC01; order PUPC01; family PUPC01; genus CAYXNI01. The sequence goes on from CAYXNI010000142.1 coordinate 4,989, forward strand.
TTCCCAGCCCCAGATGGGAATGACGAGGTTCGTGTCGTAGCGGCGTTCGTCCCAAATCCAGCCGTGGCCGTTCCGGAAACCCAGGCGGCGGGCGTCGTAGGCGCCCACGCCAAGTTCGAGCGGCCGGGTGACCTGGGCGTTGGCGAGCAGGCCCCAGCCCCATCCGACGTTGAGCCGAACGATCTGGGCCGCGTCGTTCTGCCGGTCCTGCAGGTTGGGAGACTTGCACCCGGCGGCGCCCAGTGCGAACAGGCAAAGCACTGCCGCAAGCGAGATCGTCATGAGCTTCTGCATGGCATAACCCCCTGCAAGAGACGGGATCGGGACCGAAGGTTCTTGTCGCAGGACTAGTGTATTGCGCCGGGAATCGTCTATCAAGTTCAAAATCAACGCCTCAACCGCGAGCCAGTTCCCTTGCGAAGGCGTCATAGGCCTCCTGATCGAAGAGCACGAACATCACCTTCTCGAGGGTTGACGTTCCGGGGGCGAGATGTTCGCGGACCGCCGCGATCATGAGCCGAGCGCAGTCGTCGAGCGGGAAGCCGGCGATGCCGGTGCCGATGGCGGGAAAGGCGACTGTCTTGAGGCCGTGCTCCCCGGCGCGGAGCAGGCTGTTTCGCGTGGCAGCCGCGAGGTGCTCCGCCGAGGCCGGCTGTCCGAGCGACATGCTGGCGGCGTGGATGACGTACCTGGCCGGGAGCCAGCCGGCGCCCGTGACGGCGGCCTCGCCCAGCGGGATCGGCCCGATGCGGTCGCATTCTTCCTGGATCGACGGCCCGCCCTTCCGGCGTATGGCCCCGGCCACTCCGCCTCCGAGCTGGAGCTCGTTGTTCGCGGCGTTGACGATCGCGTCCGCCTCGACCTCGGTGATGTCCCCCACCAACAACTCGATCTTTGCCATGTCCACCCCCCGCCTGTTGGCCGCCTGGCCCGCTAAAAGGGCCTTTCTCTCCGCGTTCTCTGCTCTCTCTGCGGTGTAAAGAAGGCCTACAGCACTCTTGCGCCGGGCGCCATCGGCCGCTCCGGCGATACGATGATCACCTCGTCCGGCCTGTCCGGATGTTGGGCGGCCAGGAGCATCCCGCGGCTTTCGATCCCGCGCAGCGGCCTGGGCTCGAGGTTTGCGACCACTACCACCTGCTTGCCGGCCAGTTGTTCCGGGGCGTAGTACGGCTTCAGGCCGGCCACGAGCTGCCGCTGCTCGCCGCCCAGGTCCACCTTGAAAACGTAGAGCTTGTCGGCATTCGGGTGCGGCTCGACCGACATGATCGTGCCGACCACCAGCTCCAGCCGCTTGAAGTCATTGAAAGTGATCGTTTCGGCCATGACCGATGCCTCCAGGGCTGCGGATGTTCAGGCTTCCTCTGCCTCAGAGTCTATATGGGCGTGCGCAATTTCGCAACATGATTTCGCAGGGGCCAGGTATATCGTGCCCCTTCCGTTCGCTCGAACAACGCCCGGAGCAGCGGAATTCCCTCGGGGCAAGGTGCTTGGCTCGGCAAAACCCTTTGCAATCCGCCGGGTCTTTGCTACAATGTTAAGCCTACACCGGATGGCGGAAATCACGAATGATGTCATAAGGGAG
>CAYXNI010000143.1:0-6568 GCA_964466285.1 uncultured Planctomycetota bacterium
TTCAACTGGGTCACCCGCCCGCCGGTATCGACCGCGATCACGCCGTCCCCGATGCTGGCCAGAGTGATGCGGAGCCGCTCCTCACTCTCCCGGCGCGCCTGTTCCGACGCGACCGCCTCGGTGCGGGCCTCGTCCGCCTCCTCCATCATGCGGACGGCCTCCGCCCGGGCCGATTCCAGCTCTCGAGTGCGCTCCTCGACCCGCCGCTCCAGCCCGAGATTCAGGTTGGCGAGCTCCGCCGCCTGCTCCTCCGACCGGTGCCTCGCGCCCTCCGCTATCACCATCCAGCGGCGCAAGGCCCGGACTACTGCCACCCACCCGAGCAAGAGGCACGCCACAGCCGCGGAAAGGCCCCCCGCAAACCACGACTGCTGCCTGTGCCGCAACGATTCTTCCTGCCCGGACAACTCGGCGAGAGCGGCGATAAACTCGCCCATGCCGCTTGAATAGATTCGCTTCTGCCCCTCGTACTCGGCGCTGTCGAGAACCGCCCTGGCTTCGTCCGGCCGGCCCTGCCGCACAAGGCCAAACGCACGCCGTTCCAACCTGACAAGCTCCTCGTTGGCCGCATCGGTCTTGGCGGCGCCTCCGGCGCTCTGCACTCCGGGGGCCAGGCCTCTCGCCTCCTTGATCGCCCGGTCCAGTTGCGGCTCGTACCCGTTGTACCGTTCTTCCCACTTACCATCGCCGGTCGCTGCGGCCATGCGTGCCGACATGGTCAGCACCTCGTCCAAGTGCGCGATGGTGCCCCTCAGTTCCTCAATTCTCAGACTGCGGCTCAGCATGACATGGGCCGCCCGGTGGGAAGAATAGTGCTCCAGGACCGAAACGACCATGGCGGCCAGTGTGACGACGATAGCAGCAGTCAGAAGAATGATTGGTCTTTGCCTGCGGTACGGCATCCAGTCACCTTCCTTTCAACCCGGGCAGACCTGAGGGTGTCGAGCGGTGCAGCTTCGTAACGTCCAAGCACACCCCGCTCACAACATCCTGGCGGTGGCGCGGAGCGAAAGCCGCCGGCCACGCGCAGAGCCTCCTCCGGCCCACATGAGTCAGCCACGCCTCTCCGAGACGCAAAGTACGATTCAGTATCGGTTTTCGGGGACTTCAAGTGAGCGGAAGCCGGGCCGACTGAGCAGAGGCGGCCGCATGGCGGCAAACATCCAGAAAACTCACCGAACACCGGGCGCGGCCCCGAAAGTTGTTCGGCAATTAGACGGTTACTTATTGGCGGAAGTGAAGTGTGGAAATCAGGGTGACGGGCAGGCGCCCGATGCTCCCAATACAGGTGTGCCCGAGCGAGTGAGAATCTGCGAACAGGCTGCGTTCGTTGTTGAACGGCACGCCGGCCGGACCCCTCACTTGGCCGCCAACTCCCTCACCGCAAAGGCCATCTCCTCGGAGATCTTGAGCTTCTGTGTGCACTTCGCCTCGCACTTTCCACACGCTTCGCACACGTCGGGCTTGACGCGCATCGAGTTGTAGACATGCTTCGCGGCCATGGTGAGACCCCAGTTCCGGTGGTCGAAGACGCACGCCATCACCGCCGGGATATCGATGCCATTCGGGCACGGCACGCAGTAGCGGCAGCCCGTGCAAAACCCGGCACGCCGCCCGTCGACCTCGCCCAGGAAGGACTCGATCCGGGCCATCTGATCCGCGGTGAAAGCGGGCTTCCCGGCCGCGCGGATCGTGCTGTCGACGTCCGACAACCGGGTCATTCCGCACAGGACCGACACCACGTTCGGGTTGCTCAAGACATATCGGATCGCCAGTTCCGGGGCGGACTCGGCGCCAACCTCCTCGGCCAGCGCCCCCAGCACGGGACTGGCCCCGCCCAGCCGGCCGCCGCCCACGGGGTTCATCACGAGCGTCCCAATCCCCTTCCGGTACGCCGCCTCGATGGCCGGCCCGTACTGGCGGTTCATCATGTTGTACGTTAACAGAATGATCTCGCACCAGTCGGCCTCGTTGATGTACGCCAGAATGTTCTCGACCGAGTCGTGCGTGGTGAAACCCAGGTGCCCGACCAGCCCCTCTTCCTTCGCCTTCAAGATGCCGTCGATCACCCCGCCCTTGGCGATGATCTGGTTGTAGTGCTCGCGCGAGTCGATGTTCCACACCTGGTAGAAATCGAGGTAGTCCACGTCCAGACGCCGCATCTCTTCGTCGATCCGGCGTCGGACGCAATCGCCTGAGGTGTCGTCCGCATTCTGGATCTTCGTGATCCACGCGGACCACTTCGTCGACAGGATCACCTTCTCGCGGTAGCCGTCCTTCAGCGCCTCGCCCAGAATCCACTCCGACTCCCCGTAGCCGCGCGACGTGTCGATGTACTTCATGCCGGAATCGATCGCGTGGCGGACAAGTTCAACCGCCTCGGTCAAGTCCCGCGGCAGCCGCATCGCGCCGATGTTCGCCGGCGGAACCATTAAGCCGCTTCGTTTACCAAAAGGCCTCTCAATCACGCTGTCACCCCTTGTGCTGTGGGAACAATGCAGGGCCGCCAGTGTGCCGGCCCGAAACCATCCTGCGGGTCGAACCGTAGAGTATAGACTTCATCAGAACGGTGTCAATGTTGAAGGCGGGCGCTGTGTTCGTTCCAAAGCGTGCGTGGTGATGGTTGCCGTTCGCAACGCACAGCATGGGGCCGGTTCACCGCTCGTCTGAGCTCGCCGAAAAGGAAAGAATACGCGACACAGACCCGTGGTTCACTCCCACTCGGCACACCAGGCCTCAACGGGCTGGTGCGCGCATCCGCCTCGGCGTTCTGTTGGACCGCTTGGTTTTCCCTGACGCCCGCTTCCCGGCCTTGACCGTATTGCGCCTTACGGGTTGGCACCTGAATCCGGGCCCCAATCTGGGCTGGGCCCTGGTTCCGGTTCGGGCGGCTGCGGCGGTTGCGCCGCTTGCGGCTGCGGCCCTGCCGGCGCCGGCCGCTCTTTCCTCCGGGCCAACGAGATCAGCACAAACACGAGAACCGCGATGCCCAGCGCCCAGAAATAGTCGATCATCTTTCGCTGGCCGATAGGCACGGCAGCGGCGAACAAGACATTCATCGGCACGTTCTCCTCGACTTGGAGGGTGCGCTCGAACGCGATGACCCGGCCGCGCCGTGCGAGGCCGATCGTGAGAGCCCAGTTCTTGTTCTGGGCGGCCTCCTGCTGGCCGCGCACGCGGTCGGCGATGATCCCCAGGCTCTCCTTTTCTTCGAGGCCCAGCGAGCTTTCGACCTGCTTGGCGCGATCGGCGGTCAGGTTCACCGACTCGTCCTCGCCCCACGGTTCGAGCAGGCCGCGCCCCTGGCGGGGCCGGACGCTGCCGCGGCGGGTGACGAGACCGACCACGGTCTGCCGGTCTTGCAGCTTCTCGAGCTTGACGCGGGCATCCTCGTTCGTGGTCTGGTCAGAGAACGACCTGTTGTAGGCGTCTTGGAGCCTCTGCTTCGCCTCGTCCGGCCGCCCTTCCATGTCGAGCTGGTCGGCTTCCGTCAACTGACGCTTCGCCCTCTTGATGTTCTCCGTGGTGTTCGCCGCGATGCTGCTCTTGTATTGCTCGGGGGAATAGTGGACGACCTTGTGCTGCCGGATGAAGTCCTCGTCCGGCTCCAGCGTTCCCCGGAAGCGGCTGTACTTGAGGGACTCTGGCAGATACAGCGTCCACCGTACGTTTCGCAGCGGGAGATCAAACTGCGGCCCCTCGTACTTCTGCCTCGCCACGGTCCAGACCTTGTCCGCTCGAGGCGTCACGTAGATGAAGTCCAGCTTCGTCTCCGCGCCCGCGGCGGTCTGGCCGAGCGGGATCAGCACCACGGGCTTGCTCTTGTCGGATGTGTCGAGCGACGGAACGGTCGGCCTGTCGTCGACCCGCAGGGACCACAGCTGGGCGCCTGGCGGCAGGAGCATCCGAAGCAGGCGCATGCTTCCCACCTGCATCGACATGTTCGCCTGCGAGATTTGATGGCCCTCCTGGCTCACGACCGTCGTGATTTCCACCTTCGAGATGGTTGCGGGCAGGACGTCCGCCGCCGCGTGCCGGCTCGCCTCGAGTTCGAGCGCCGCCGCGGCGTCCGACGAGAAGTAGCACAACGCGGCGTCCGACAGGTCGCGCTCCCCGAACACCGTCGGAATGTTCCGCGCTTCGGCCAGCTTCAGCGCCGGATCGGCTCTGTGCGCCCGGACCTCGACTTTCTGGTACGTCCGGACTACGACGTGGCCCCGCTGGACGTCGGCGTCCATGTCGCGCACCGGCCGGATGACCACCATCCCCTTGTCGAACCGGCTCTCGTACTTCACGGTCATCGCGTAGTTCGACTCCTTCGATGCCAGCTCGACCTGCCAGACGCCGGGCTGAACTTCGTGGGTCTTGGCGATCTTGCTCCCTTCGATCTCCAGCCCGGTCAGGTTCTCGGGCACCTGGATCCGGAACACCTTCACCGCCGCGTTGTGGACGGTGTACTTCAGTGTCGTGGCCGCCCTGACGTGGCCTTCGCTCACGTTCGCGACGTGGAGGAAATCCACTTCGAGCCGCGGCTCGATCTTTTCGGTCGTCAACACGAGCTTCCAGTCCGGCCTGAGCAGCTTAAACACGAGTGCGTTCTTGCGCGCGTCCATGTCGGCCGTCACATGGCTGACCCCGGACCGTTCCTTGATGGACAGGCGGACGCCCGGGTCGCTTGAGACCTCGAGCTGGCCGGTGTGCTTGAGGGCGTCGACGACCTCGATGCGCGGCACGGTGATCTCGGCAGGGAGGTTGGTGATGCTCTGGCTGAGCGTGATGCGGAGCGGCGTGCCGGGGAGCTGCGACGGCTGATGCTGGAGCTGGCGGTTGAAATGGACGGTCACAATCGACAAATCGCCCGCCTTCTCCTCGTCCCAGTGGCTCACGTCCGGGGACGACAGCGTCTCGATGTCGTATCCGGCTGGAATGCGGAGGTCGACGGAGAACCTGCCCGCCTTCGTGATGGCAATGTTGAGTATCCCGTTATACACCAACTGGTCATCGGCGATGGAGAAGGCCGCGTTTTCATCGGAGCGGACCTCGGGGGCCACGGGCTTGACGTCGGCCTTGACGGCCACGCCGGTTGCCGGATAGCGGTAGGCATATCGCGGAGGCCGCGCGCCGGCCGCCTGCGGCCCGAGCAGCGCGGCGACGTCTCGCGCGTAGTCGTCGGTGTTCATCTGCGGCGGGCTCTCGATGACCTCGACCTGGACGTCGGACGCAGGATAGAGCCCGAGCGCCCCGTTCTGGCCGGCAGCACCTTCAATCTCCGGCACGCCGATAGCCACCGTGTAGGGCAGTTTCTGCTGCGTGACCTGGGTACTCAAGAGCAGCAGGTATTCGCCCACGGCGGCGGTGCCGAGCCGCACTTCCACCAGGCGCGTCTGGGGATCGTACCGCCAGGCCCCGATGTTGTTCCCGTCCACCGCGGTGACCGCCATTTCCTCCGGCATCTTGATCTTAACCTCGCCCAGTTCGCCCTGCGCGATCTGGAAGTGCACCGCGTGCGTGCACTCGACCACCCCGGGCCGGAAGTCAACGCGGCTCAAGACGTTGGTGAAGAACACGATCTTCTCGAACCGCGTCTGCCGGGCGCGCGGGCTCCACTCGAACGCCACCTGCTCGGCGGGACCGAGGAAGGCGTCAATGACCGTCTGCTTGGCCTCTTCCTTCTTCTCGAGGGTGACGGCTGCGGGCCACGCGACGTCGAGGTTCAGCTCGGGGATGATGAGTTGCGCCGATGCAATCACCGCCCGCGGAACCCTCAGCGCGAACCGGCGCGCCCGGTCCGGCACGGCCTTCTCGAGTGGCAGCAGGAACTTCACCGTCACATCGTGAGAGCCCGCCTTCTTCACCCGCAGCGTGCAGCCGGTCTCGGTCATCACGGCCTCGACGCCGGCGTCCTTCGACGCCGCGGTGTCCTTCGACGCCGCGGTGTCCTTCGACGCCGCGGCGTCCTTCGCCGCCGCGATGAGGGCGGCCGGCCCCCAGAGAATCGGCATGTCGGCCGCGCCGGCCGTGCGGAACTGGAGACGCTCGGTCACCTCCATGCTGTCCTTCTCCGCCTTCAACTCAAAGTCCGCCCGGTCCATGGCCGGACCCGGCGCCGGCTCGATCAGTCTTTGTTGAGCGCAGCCGAGCGGGAGGAGCAGCAGGAGAAGCGCAGCGGCTGCCGGCGCGACGATCCGACGCGATGGAAGCGTCCACCGGGCCGCGACCGCGGCCAGCGGCACAAGCGTCAGCGCCCACAACAGCACGATCTCGACCGGGACCAGGGCCACGGGAACCGCGGCCGCCGCGCACACGATCCCGCTCACCGCAAGAGCAGCCAGCAGCCTGCGCCGCCTCGGCTTCAGGCCGGCCAGGACGGCGAGCGCGACAGATAGCGCCGCCAGCCCGATCGTCCGCGCGGTCAGAAGGCCGGCGGCCCACCAGGGGACCACGTGGGCCCGCACTTCGAGCGGGGCATTCGAGAGGTTGATGGTCTGAGTGAACGCGAGCTCGGGCGGCTCGTGCGCTGCACGCAACTGCGGCCACAGCGTCTGCGTGGCCGGGACCGCCACGCTCG
>CAYXNI010000144.1:0-6550 GCA_964466285.1 uncultured Planctomycetota bacterium
CGGTGAGAAGGCGGCGTGCACGCTTCTCGAGTTGTGGGAGACGGGAGATGCGCTGACGGCGGTGTCGGCGGAGCCGCCTCCGCCCCCGGGAGTCGACCCTCGTCTGTACACATTCGGGGGCCTGAAGGACGACACCGGCGCCGGCGACGTCACCATCAAGTTCTTCGAGGGGCCGCGGGGCGCAGGGGCGCAGATCTTTTGGCGAAAGAGAGGGATTCTCGAGGCCGGTTCGAACCCCGTGGCCACGCTGCTGGACGGGGAGGCAAACGAGGCCTACTTCGATAATAGGATGTCCATGAGCGGCATCAATAGTCTCGGGTGGACCAAGTACGACGTCTTCTTGTACGGGCTCACCTGGGAACCCGCATGGGCCACGATCAATGGCAAGGATCGGCAGACCTGCACAGGCTGGGATATCAAGAAGCCGAGTCATCGGACGACGTTTATCCAAGGGGTCAACTACTTCAAATTCACCGGAGTGACCGGCGACGCATTCACTTTGGACTTTACCTCTTGTGACTTCGCAGCGGTCCAGATCGTTGATGCGTCGGCAGGCACAGGCCCCGGTCGCAAGGCGGCAAGCCTCGGCGTCGCCTGGAACGGCGGCCCGGGCGGACTGGGGCCGGCCGACCGTGTTGGGGCCGAGGTCGCCGGCGGATACTGGTACGTCATCAGTCCCGACCAGCAAAACGATCTATATTCAAAAACGCACATCACCGGCGGCTACCAGAACCCGTTTGTTTTCGTAGATGTCTTCGACCGCAACACCGGCGCTTTTCGCGTGACACAGAAACTGCCGGTCTCGCCCCACGCCAGCCGGGGAACCGGCTACTACAGCCAGGCGGTTCTGCTGGACGACGCGCTCGTCGTGACGGACGCCCGGAACGTGTACGTTCTGCGGGCCGGAACAGCCAACCAGTCGCCTTAGCCGCCTGTACGTCGTCAAAACTTTGAGACACCTTGCAGCCCCCTGGTCTACTGCACCACTTGTTGTGAGAGAACCCGGCGGGCCTGAGACCCGAGCGAGAGCCTCTGGAACTTCCCCTGACTTCAGGGCCTTCCACCTGGCCAGGTATACTGGCTACCCCGCTCTCGCGGCTCGGAAATATCTCCGAAGGGCTCGCGGCCACGTTACCTTGTGGATTTTCGCGACCTGGAAGACTTCGAGTTGCGCCGTCGCGTGTTGCCCGGCTTTCCACAGGTCCGCCACTGCCTTGACGCATGGTGTGGTTTCTCAAATACACCTCGATCTCCCCGAGTGGAATCAGGTCCTTGGCAGCCACCTTCACGTAATGCCCCTTGTCAAATGGCTCCTCCCCGCTCTTCTTCCCTCGCCGCCGGCAGGCCGAACATTGCCGGGTCACAACCGTTATCCGGAGTGCGCCTTGTGACATCTGCGGCCGATCCGCAGTTGACATGCGTCATCGAGCCGGTATATATAGAACGAGCGTAACGGTTCAGGCTTGAATTCTTGGAGGCATTGATCGGCGCGTGGCAAGTACGATATCAGCAAGCGAGAAGTGGCGGCTGTTCCTGGCGGGCGAGGACGTTGGCCCGATGGTGAGCCCGCTGTGCGACGACTGGACGGTCGACATCCCTTACCACTGGCCGTACGACGAGCCGGATCCGTTCCCGCCCGGCCACGCCGACCACATCCTGAGCGAGCAGATGGCCATGGCCAAGGTGTGCGGGTGGGACGCGACCTACCTCTGCGGCGGCGGGTTCGAGCCGTCGCGAGCCGACATCCGGCCTGCGGTCAAGACGACCAATATCGGCGGCGGCAACCGCACCGAAATCCGCATCTGCACCCCCTACGGCGACCTGACCTCCTGCACGGAGAGCAAGACGTCGCAGCATACGATCAAACGGCTGGTCGAGACGGAAGACGACCTGCGGCGGATGGCATGGCTCACCCGGGCGCAGATGGAGTACGACGATGACGCCGTGATCAAGGACGGCTGGAGACGCAAGAAGGCTTTGCGGGAACGGGGCGTGATGGGGACGTGGTTCGGCCCGCCCATCGGGAACGGGGTTTCGGGCGAGACGCTCTTCTACCTCGCCGCCGACTATCCGGACGCGTTCGACGAGTTGGCCGCGGCCTCATTCGACCTCGAGATGAAGCACGTGGAGTCGCTGGCCAAGGCCGGGTTCGACTACCTGTTTTACTGCGTGGACGGAACGGACTGGAGTTCGCCCAACTTCTTCCTCGAGCGCGTCCTTGAACCTACGCGCAAGCTTCACAAACGTTGGCGCGAGCTTGGCGGGTTCGTCTTGTGGCACTCGTGCGGCCACGTGAAGGCGTATGTCGAGATGGGCGTGTTCAACGACCTGATGCCTGAAATCCTCGAGACGCTGTCGGAGCCGCCGGTCGGAAACGTGCCCAGCCTGAAATGGGCTCGCGAGCGGCTGGACCCGCGGATCGCGACCAAGGGCAACATGCCGCTTGACATCCTGCTCAACGGCACCACCGAGGATGTGCGGGCCGACGTCCGCCGGATCCGGTCCGCGACAGCCGGCACGCGGCACATCGTCGGCCTGACGGATGACCTCTTCAAGAACACCCCGCTCGTTAATGCGCGGGCGTTCGTCGATGAGGCCCGCAAACCATAGCAGATAGTGGTCAGAAGGCAACGCCCGTGCCCTCGCACGGGCGTTGCGCCAGTCGCCGAGCCACAGACGCCCCTGCGGACGCTTTGCAGCGACTGGAGACCTTGAAACTGTGTGGCATGAAACCAGAGAACGAGCCGATGGGTACGACAAGCGACGATGAGTTGGTGTTCGCCGGCGCCGGCGAGCGAACGCCGTCCCAGGCGATGTATTTCGACTGGATCAACCACGCCTGGGAGGGGGCCAACGAAGCGTGCACGCTGGCCAACCTTGATTTCTTCAAATGGCTCCACGACGAATACGGCATGGCCCTGGACATCTACCTGCTGGACGCGGGCACGATCGACGGGCTGCAGACGTACGGGACGATGACGTCCGATTCTTTCAAGCGGCGCTTCCCGCGGGGCCTGAAGCCCATCCAGGAGAAGGCCGAGGCCTTCGGCTGCCGGCTGGGCATGTGGCTGGGGCCGGACGGCTACGGCACAACGCCGGAGGAAGAGAACGTCCGCCGCGAGATGCTGGTGACACTGGCCCGCGACTACAACATGGCCCTGTTCAAGTTCGATGGGTGCTGCGGGAACTTGCGTGATGACAGGAGCAACAGCTTCGCGCAGACCATGGCGGAGGTACGCCGGTTCCAGCCCGACCTGATCGCTCTCAACCACAGGATCAACCTGGACGGCCGGGCCCGCCGGCACATGACCACCTGGCTCTGGCAAGGCGCCGAAACCTACATCGACGTCCACCTGGCCAACGCCGCCTGTGCCGCGCATCACCGGGTCGGGGTCATGTCGCGAGGACTCCCTCCGGAGCTTAGCCGGTTGACCGAGGACCACGGCGTCTGCCTGTCGTCGTGCCTGGATTACTGGGAGGACGATGTGGTCCTTCAGGCGTTTAACCGGTGTCTCATTCTGGCCCCGGAAATCTACGGCAACCCGTGGCTGTTGCGGGACGACGAGTTTCCCAAACTGGCCCGGATTGTCATGTTGCACCGGCGGCACCGCGACATCCTCGTCAACGGGATTACGTTGCCGGAGAGCTACGGGCCCAGCGCGGCCGCCCGCGGCGACGAGTCCACCCGGTTCGTCACGCTCCTCAACCTCACCTGGAACCCCAGGACCTATTCCGTCAGGCTGGACGGCGAGATAGGCCTGTCGGCGCAAGGCCAGGTGGAGCTCAGGCAGTTCCACCCGTACGAGAAGGCCCTCGGCACCTTCCAGCACGGTGCCGTGATCGACATCGAAGTGCCGCCGTTCCGCTCCTGCCTGCTAATGGCGACCGCGAAGCCAGTGGCGGAAGTCGGCGTCGACGGCTGCTCATATGAAGGTGTGCTGGACATGGCCGGCAAGCCCGTTAAGCTCAAGCTGCTAGGACTGCCCGGCACGAACGCCTCGATCCGGCTCCTTCCCGGCGGCCGCACGTTCGGCAAGGCCGTCCTTGACGGCGAGACCCTGGACCGACTGGCGGCCGGCAAGGTCGTCGAGATCACCTTCCCTGGCAGGAAGCTCCGAGCAGCCTTCCACCGCAAGGTGGCCGATCTGAAACAGGCCGCCGTTCCGGAAGACGCGGAAGCACTTTATGAGGCGACTTGCTTTGCCGCCGACAACAACGCGCTGGAAGCCCGGTCATTGATCCGGTCGGGCCCAACCAGCATCCCACAGGTCCAGAAGGCGCGGGACGCGTTCTTCAACCAGGACCGCTTCCGCGAGCTGGGCATCTGGGACCGGAACCTCTTTGACGGCCGGAAAGACACGTATTTTCAGTGTTCCGAGCCCGGCCTCCCCGGCTTGATACGCGGCGGCGCACTGCGGGTCGACCTCGGCGAAGTCGTCCGCGTGGACAGGCTGGTCATCTCGACGGTCGACGGCGATTTCGACAAGACGCCGATCGGGCCCGGCGCGGTGTCGGCCGACTTGAAAACGTGGACTCCCGTCCAACTCAAGAGACAGGGCGGCGCCATCATCGTGACGATTTTTGCGGGCAGGCCGGTCCGCTATCTGCGCATCGGCGGCTATCTCGGCAAGATTGCCGAGATCGACGGCGGGTGTGGCGGTCGTGCGTTGGACCGCTCGCGGTGGCGGGCTTCGATGGTGTTCGGCCTGTACGAGAAGGCGCCGGCGGTTCGAGCATGGTTGGCGTCGTGTACGCTGGACGAGATCCCGGCGAACAGCTACCTGGCCGTCGCCGTCCACGGCGAGCACGGCCCGGAATGCGCATACGCGGCCATCCGCGTGAACGGGAACGTCGTGGGAGCGCCCGACCGCAGCGTGTCCTACCACAGCTCCGTATGGGAAGCCGGCGTCCGCGAACTGGGGGCGGGCTACACCTACTACATCCCCCTGCGGCCCGAAATGGGAGGAAAGACCATCGACGTCGTCCTGCTGCGCGTCGGTGAAAAGCCGGAGACGGACACGATTAGCCCGGAGGTCTGGATCACGGCCTACCCGGTTCCGTTCGAGACGAAGGAACTGGTCCTTTACGCGCCCTGAGCCGAATGGAAGCCGCTCGCGCCCTATAAACGGGGAGATCTATGAAATCGTGGAACGCGGTTCGCGAAGTTCCGCTGTCATCCGTCTCGCTTACGGTACGAATACTCGTCCGTGTCCCCAGCGGTGCCTTTCCGGTGGAACAAGGCCCCACGGTCGGGTGCCGGGGGCGAATCGGCAGTGCCATCTGACGAGCATGAGAGGCCTTGCTTCCTCGGTGCGGCGGGAGCGCGCGCGGAGTGGCCGCTGTCCTTCAGTGCTCTGCTTCCCTCAGACAGTGGTCATACGGCCCTCACGCCGTGGGCTGCATTCTGACGCTGCCACGCCGCTCAGAAAACGCCCATGCCCCCATCCGGTCCCATCGCCAAGCGACGGGCGTTTATCCGTGGTGAACTCTCCTCTCCCGACGTACCCGTCGGCTCGTGTCCGTCGTGGTGAATCCTCCGGCCGTTCATCTTGAATCAATTCACATCAGTGTGAATCAGCGTCCAATCTTCCTTTCCTCGCATTGCCCTGCCGTGCGAAGGCGGAATCCGCCACCCAACCCGCCCCAGCCCAGAAACGGCGCCCCGTAACTGATGACCCGTTGCGTGAAGGGTGTTTCGGGGAAGCGAGTGTTTTTCCTTGAATGGTGCAGCGGGGAAGCTGTATAATCTCTTGAAGCAGGGGGGTTCCGCCTGCTGGAAGGCTTCGGCGGACTTGGAGGTAAGGAGTGTCTTCCAGGACATGATGGAGAAACTCCGAACGCTGGTCTGGTACTCGGTGCTGCTGGTCATCATCCTCGTTCTCTACCGTATCGCTTCCACCTATACGGTCGCCATAGTGGACGAAGACTGCACCTTGATGGAACCGAGCCTGGCCGCGAAGAGCATTTGCTTCTTGAACCGCAGGAGGCCGGTGGTGGAGTCGCTGGCGCCGAACGACCTGATTGCGTTCGAGTTCTACGACGGCCGAAGGTTGCAACGCGTGTTCGGACGGGTGATGGCGACGCCGGGGATGACCGTATCGGGGCGGAACGGCCGCCTGCTCGTGGACGGCGCAGAGGCGGGGAGCCTGCCTCCCGAGCTCGGCATACTGGAAACAGGGTTGATAGTTCCCCGAAGCACCGTGTTCGTGGGGTTTGACGCAAAAGACGCCGACTTTGCACTCGCGAACCGGCTGGTCCCGTACCGGAAGATTCTGGGACGGGTGGTCGGCAAGTAGCCCAGCCGCCCCCGGCTGGGGACATGTGCTTGCTCTGGCACAGCCGAGGGCGGTTGTGCCACACTGGGAAAGACGAGTAGGCAATGACGACGAACGCATATCGCTGGCTCGTGGCGGGGCAGATAGCGGCAGCGTGCGCGCTCGCGCTCATCGCGGTGATTGTCGCACTGGGCTCGATTCCCGAACTGCGCAGCCGCTGGTTCCTGAACGAGGCGGTCGAGCGCTATGAGGCCGGGACCGAGGCGTCGGTCGCG
>CAYXNI010000145.1:0-6534 GCA_964466285.1 uncultured Planctomycetota bacterium
CTGGTGGAGAACGCGCTGGAGAGCGCCGCGTTCGGGGAGGAGGCGCGGTTCGAGTTCCCGGCGGTGTGCCAGGCCGCCGAGGTCAGGGTTTTCGACGCGGAGGTGGGGGAGGTCAGTACGCGCCGTATTGTGGAGGTTGGGGAGGAGGCGATCGAGCGGGTGTTGAGCCGGCACCCTGAGGTGCAGTGCTCGGCGGCGGTGGCGGCGAGTGTGGGCGAGGAGCGGGTGGCGAACAGCCGGGGCCTCGACATCGGGCACCGGTCGAGCACGTTCTCGATGGACCTGACCGCGCTGGCGGTTCAGGACGACGGGCTGGTGTGGGTCGGTGACGGGTGGACGAACTGCCGGCTTCGCACGGACAGTACGGCGCTGACTGACAAGATCATCAGCGACCTGGACCTGGCCCGTGAGGAGGCGGAGATCTCGACCGGCGTATACCCTGCGATCTTCACGGCCAATGCAATGGCCTCACTGCTTATTTCTCTTTCGGACGGGGTCAACGGCAAGGTTGTGCAGAAGGGGGTCTCGCCGCTCGGCGGGCGGCTCGGCGAGCGGATTTTCGACGAGCGCATTACCGTCTGGGACGATGGTGTGATGGACTATGCCGCGTCAAGCGCTCCTCACGATACGGAGGGCCTTCGCTCGAGGCGCACCGCGCTGATCGAGAGAGGGGTTCTGAAGAACTTCCTGTTTGACCTGCAGACGGCGGGGCTGATGAACGCGGAGCCGACGGGCAACGGCCTGCGGAACTCGGGCTCGATGCCGGTGCCGGGCCACAACAACACGGTGGTTGCGGTCGGCGACACTGCCTGCGAGGACATGGTTCGGGGAATCCGGCGCGGTCTTCTGGTGGACCACGTGATGGGGGGCGGCATGAGCAACACACTGGCGGGCGAGTTCTCGGTCAACCTCGAGCTGGGTTTTCTGATCGAGGACGGCCGGCCGGCGGGGCGCGTGAAGAACTGTATGCTTTTCGGTAATATGTATGAGCTGTTGAAGGACGGGGTGGAGGCGATCGGCGACACAGCGGAGATGAGGGACTCGCTGAGCCTGCCGCACTTCTGGTTCAAGGGCATCAGCGCGGGAAGGTAAAGAACTGGGTAGTACGGAGACAACATGATGAGAATTCTGCTGATCGGTTCCGGTGGCCGTGAGCATGCGCTGGCGTGGAAGATTTCGCAGTCGCCGTTGTGCAGCAGGGTGTACTGTGCGCCGGGCAACGCCGGGATCGCGGAACACGCGGAGCTGGTGGATATTCGTTCAGACGACATCTCGGTTCTGCTGAAGTTCATCAAGCG
The DNA here is from genome assembly GCA_964466285.1 of uncultured Planctomycetota bacterium. Lineage (GTDB taxonomy): Bacteria > Planctomycetota > PUPC01 > PUPC01 > PUPC01 > CAYXNI01. The sequence goes on from CAYXNI010000145.1 coordinate 1,299, forward strand.
TGAGCGGTTCGACCTTGTGGTGGTGGGGCCCGAGGCGCCGCTGGTGGCGGGTCTTGTGGACGGGTGTGCTGGTGCGGGGATCAAGGCGTTCGGGCCGTCGGCGGCGGCCGCGCAGTTGGAGGGGAGCAAGGCGTTTGCGAAGGACCTCCTGCATCGGCACGGTATCCCGACCGGGGATTACCAGGTGTTTAACTACGCGGAACCGGCGAAGGAATATGCGGCGAGCCTGCGTCCGCCGATCGTGGTCAAGGCGGACGGGCTTGCCTCCGGCAAGGGCGTTATCATCTGCAGGACGCATGCGGAGGCGGACCGGTGGATCGAGGCTATGATAATTGAGAACCGGTTCGGTCCTGCGGGAAGCCGGGTGGTGATCGAGGAGTTCTTGCGCGGCGAAGAAGCGTCGATTCTGGCGTTCACGGACGGGCGCACTATCGCGGTCATGCCGTCTTCGCAGGACCACAAGCGGGCTCTCGACAATGACGAAGGTCCGAACACCGGGGGCATGGGCGCGTACTCGCCGGCGCCGATCGTGGAAGGACCGATCTACGACCGGATCGAGCGGGACGTGCTGATTCCGACGATCCATGGGATGAACGTGGAGGAGAAGCCGTATCGGGGCGTGCTGTATGCGGGGCTCATGATCGACGGTGACGACCCGAAGGTTCTTGAGTTCAACGTGCGGTTCGGGGATCCTGAGACTCAGCCGATCCTGATGCGGCTGAAGTCGGACCTGGTTCCGATTCTGCTGAGCACGATCGACGGGACGCTGGACGAGATGGAGATCGAGTGGGACGAACGTCCGGCGGTCTGCGTTGTGATGGCCTCGGGGGGGTACCCAGGGTCTTACAAGAAGGGTTTTCCGATCACGGGGATCAAGGAGGCGGAGGCGCTGGGGGACGTCAAGGTTTTTCACGCGGGTACGGAGCGAAAGGACGGCCTGGTGGTCACGAGCGGGGGCCGGGTGCTGGGGGTTACGGCTGTCGGGTCGGACCTGGGGGCGGCGGTAGACCGGGCGTACGAGGCGGCCGGTCTCATTCACTTCGAGGGTGCTCATTACCGGAAGGACATTGCGGCGCGGGCGCTGAAGAGTCTGCGGGATGGTTGAGGGCCCGGCGGGCCCGGGCAGATTGACACTGTTCGCGCGTGCCACTATTATGATGAAGAGGGTGCGCGGGCGGCGGCGGGCCGACCGGCGGGTTCTGTTGAGGGGGATTCGAGATGGGTAGTTTCTCTCGTTCACTCCGATGCTGGGGTGCAGCCGTTTGCCGGCAGGTTGTCCTGTGGTTTCTGGCTGTGTTGGCGGTTTCGGGGTGCGGGCGGACGGCGATCGAGTACTTGCGTGACGCGCAGCAAGCGAGAACGGTTGAGGAGCGGGAGCGGTGTCTCTCGCGGGCTGTCGCGCGGGACCCGTCGCTGAGGCCGGCGCGACTGGCGCGGGCGCGGCTGTATGTGTCGACGAACCAGAATGCGAAGGCCATTGCGGATTACGAGTACCTGGAGAAGAGCTCTCGGTTCGCCGGGGAGAAGGCGACACTGCTGTTTGAGCGGGGCGGTGCGCTGGAGCGGAACGGGCAGCTTGCGGAGGCGGTCGAGAGCTACACGCAGGCGGCCCAGGTGGACCCTCGTCTTTTCGAGCCGTACCCGGCGCGAGCGAACGCTTACTTCCAGATGGGGAAGTACACGGAATCGATGAGCGACTGGCAGACGGTGCTCGACCGGGATCTGGGGCACGGGAGCCCTGCGGGTCTTGAACGTCGTGGGGAATGGCGCCTGCAGCGTGGTGTGGCGGCGTTCTGCGCGGGGGAATGGGACATCGCAGTCCGCGACTTCAAGGGGGTTCTCGGGGGTGCGAAATCGGAGGCGGTCAAGGGCCGCGCGTTCCTCAATCTGTACTTGGTGGTTTGCCGCATCGGCGACCGGAAGAGCGCGGCGGAGGTTCTGAAAGCATACGCGGCGGAGACCTACTCGAGCCAGAAAGCCAGCGACCCCGCGACCCCCTGGATTCTGTTTGCCACGTGGCATGCAGCCGGGCTTCTTACGGAGGAGCAGTTCCTTGAGCTCTCGAAGCACCGGAATCCGCAGGCGGCGGCGGAGCGGACGGCGGGTGCTTACTATTACATTGGGGCGTGCCAACTGGTGAAGAGTATGAACGAGCGGGCCCGGGAAGCGTTCGAGAAGGCCACGCAGAGCAAGAATCTGGAGTCTCTTGAGTATCACATGGCGGCTGTTGAGCTGGAGCGCTTGCGCGCCGGGGGGAAGTCGGCCGGCGATTACGCGGCGATGGCGGCGCAGACGACGAGCCGGGAGAAGGGCATCGAGCTGTACTCGGAAGCGCTGCGGGTGGATCCGAATCACACGGACGCGCGGCTGAAGCGGGCGATGCTGTACTCGGCGGCGGGTCATTATGATCTGGCGATCGAGGATTGCACGCGGCTGCTGGAGTTGTATAAGAGTGCGGGGAACAAGGCGGTGGCGCTTCGGTATCGCGGGCTGATGTATGCGCAGAAGGGCGATCACGTGGCGGCAGTGAAGGATTTTGAGGCGGCGATCGCAGCGGATCCGGAGATGTGGCAGGCGCGCGAGGGGTTGGGGATTTCGCTGGGCTATCTGCGGAAGTATAAGGAGGCGGCGGAGACCTACGGGAAGCTGGTGAGCGTTGGGTCGAATGCGGGCATGCAGGGTTACTGGCAGCTTGAGTGCGGGTATGCGCTGTGTTGTGCGGGCGAGTGGGCTGCGGCAGTGGGCAGGTTCCACGAGGTGGGGGACAAGGCTGGCGAGGCGCCGATCGTTCACACGAACCTGTTCATCGCCGAGGCCCGGCTCGAGGGCCGTGCGAAGGCGGAGGAAGCCCTGAAGACCTATGCCTCGGGTATCAGCAAGCCTGGGTGGGGCAGCTCGGTGGCGTGGTACGCGGCGAACATGCTGGATGACGCGCGGCTGCTCAAGATGTCGGAACACAGCGAATCTCAAACTCAGCTTGTTCGGACTTGCAGGGCGTGGTACTACATCGGCGCCGTCCGGCTGATCCGTGGTGAGAAGGAGCAGGCCCGTGAAGCGTTCGAGAAGTGCGTGGAGCTGGGGCGGACGACTCGGGGCGAGACCTGGGAGTATCGGATGGCGATGGCCGAGCTGGCGCGAAGCGAACAGTGGAGGTAGGCGTGAGGCTGGTCTGGATGGCTCTTGTTGCGGCGGCGTGCGGCCTGGGGACGACGGCGGGCGATTACTATAACCGCGCGCTTCACGCCGAGGCGCCCGAACAGCGGGTTGAGTTGCTCGATCGCGCGCTGAAGATCAATCCGAACCACGTGCCGTCGTTGCAGGAGCGTGGAGCGGCCTATCTGCGGCTGGGCAAGGAGAAGCTCGCGTTTGGGGATTTGGCGCGCGCTGCGGAGTTGAGCCCGGAGGATTTCGAGATGCAGACGGCCGCGGCGGAGCTGGCGGTGAAACTGAAGGACCAGGGTCAGGCCGCCCGCTTCTTCCGTCAGGCCGTGGCTGTCGAGCCGGCAAACCCGGGTGCGCGGATGAACCTCATCCTGATGCTGATCGGCCTGGGGCGGGCGGACGAGGCGCTCCCACACGCGGATTACCTGGTGGAACGCTATCCCAATGAGGTTTTTCCGTACGCGGTGCGCGTTGAGGTGCTGGAGTGGCTGGATCGCTACGCGGATGCAGTGCGGGACGCGACAGTGCTCATCAAGCGGCGGCCTGATGAGTACAGGCACTATTTGCAGCGGAGCAGTTATTACCGGGGGGCCGGGGATTTCCGTTCGGCTCTGGCCGACGCCCAGCGCGCTTTCCAGCTTCAGGGCGACAATGCGTTGGTGTACGCGGCTCTCGGCTGTTGCCACGAGGGGCTCGGCGAGCTGGACAAGGCGCTTGACGACTTCGCCACGGCGGCGCAGCTCGACACCGAGCGCCGCTATTACACTATCTGGTCCTGCCTTATTCTGCGGAAGCAGGGGAAGCGGGAGCAGGCGGTTCAGGCAGCGAAAGAGTTCGTCAGTACGCTCAAGTCGGAGGAATGGATCGGGCCGGTGCTCAAGCACCTGGCCGGGCAAATGACCGAGGAGGAGGTCCTGGCGCGCGCGAAACACGACGACCCGGAGACCAACCGGCAGCAGTTGTGCGAGGCGTATTACTACCTGGGGGCGTGCGCGCTGATCGACGGGCAGGTTGACAAGGCCGAGGGCCTGTTCAAGAAGACTATCGAGCAGCGGGTCAACAATTTCTACGAGCACGGTTTTGCGCTGCGCGACTTGAAGACGATTGAGAAACTGCGGGCGAAGGGCGGCGCTGCGCCCGAAGGGAAATGACGAAGTGGCCAAGGCGCAGGACGCGAGGAAGCGGGTCGAAGAGCTTCGCGAGCAGATCAACTATCACAATTACCGGTATTACGTGCTGGATTCGCCGGAGGTCTCCGACGCGGAGTACGACCGGCTCATGCGCGAACTGGAGGAGCTTGAGGCGGAGCACCCCGAGCTGGTAAGCCCCGACTCGCCGACGCAGCGGGTGGGTGCGGCGCCGGCGGAGGAGTTCGCGACTGTGCCGCACGACCCGCCGATGCTGAGCCTGAACAACGCGATGAGCGTGGACGAGATCCGGAAGTGGTGGAATCTGACGGTGCGGGAGCAGCTCGGGCACGACGTCAAGGTCGAGCTTTATGCCGAGCCGAAGTTCGATGGCCTGGGTGTGGAGTTGATCTACAGAGGAGGCTGGCTTGCGGTCGCCTCGACCCGCGGCGACGGGTACAACGGCGAGAACGTGACGAACAACATCCGGACCATCTGTTCGGTGCCCACCCGGCTCTACGAGCGGGAGGACAAAGCTCCAGACGAGATTAAGGTTCGGGGCGAAGTTGTCATGGAGAAAGCCAAGTTTGAGGAGCTGAACCGCGAGCGCGAAAAGGCCGGTGAGCCGCTGTTTGCGAATCCGCGCAACGCTGCGGCGGGCAGCGTGCGCCAGCTCGACCCGAGGATTACTGCGGGCCGCCCGCTGGATATCTATCTTTATGAGGTAGTGGGCGGGGTCAAGTTCGAGACCCACGCGGAGTCGATGGAGTACATCCGGTCGCTCGGGCTGCGGGTGCCGCGCGAGCGGCGGCTGTGCGGGTCGCTGGAAGAGGCGATCGGCTTCTACAACGAGATGCAGGCGAAGCGCGACGGGCTCCCGTTTGAGATTGACGGCGTTGTTCTGAAGGTGAACGATCTGGAGCAGCAGGTCAAGCTCGGCAAGCGGT
>CAYXNI010000146.1:0-6516 GCA_964466285.1 uncultured Planctomycetota bacterium
TCCTCTTGCCACGGCCATGGACCGACGCGCAAGCCCCGTCCCTTCGAGAACACGCGCCGCCCGTTCCGTCTTGCCATCCATGAGCAACAGCCGCGCGAGATGGAGCGCGGCAAGGACATGGTCCGGATGCGCACGGTTCAGCTCCTCCAACACCGTGCGGGCCTCGGGCAGGCGTCCCGCCGCCGCAAGCAGGAAGGCCAGGCAGTACCGAGCGGAGGGCTCCTGGGCCGCCCTGAAGAACGCGAATTGATCCTCGGCGACAGGCACCGTCGCGTCCGCCGCCACATACTGCTGCCCAGCCCAGATGCCCGCGATCAGGTAGTACGCCAGTTCCGGATTCCGGCAGTTCCGGGCCATCTCCGGCAGGTTCAGCCCCTTGAGCGCGGGGCCCGCCTTCACGGCCGCGGCCGCTATCTGAAAGCGCAAAGCGTAGTCCCGCAACTCCGGATGCCGTTTCAGTATCTCTTCGTCCGACAGAATCTGGCGGGCGATTTCGGCGGCCGCTTCGTACTGGCCGCCGGCGAGAAAGCACGCCGCGGCAGCGGCAAGCGGCCAGGCGGGATCGGCCACTCGCTCCGCCACTTTCAGATACTCGCGCGAGGCCAGGTCATGCTGCCCCAATCCCTCCTGCGCCCGCGCCAGGTGGTAATGCCCCTGGGGATCAAAGAAGCGATCCTCCAGACCCGAGCCGATCTCGTCCGCCGCGGCGGCATAATCGCCGCGCCGCAGGCTGGCGATCCCTCGGACATAGCTGGCCGTCCTGTCAAATCCCTCCCCCACCGCGAGACGACCGGCGATGGCATCAGCCTCTTCGACACGGCCGAGCTCGACATAAACCGTCCACAGACGAAACAGGGGTCCCGCGTCGTCCGGCCGAAGCTGCGAGACGCGCTCGATCTGCCGGGCCGCCTCCTCGCCGCGCCCGGTCACCTCAAGCGCCCTGGCGAGGCAATACCGAATTCGCTCCTCGCCCGCGATACCCCGCCCCTTGCCGGACAGGAGCTTCTGACAGCGGGCCTCTGCCGCGGCCGGTGCTCCCTGCCCGAGCTCCGCATAGGCGAGGGTCAGCTGGGACGGGACGAACGCCGAGTCCTTCTCGGCCGCGGCGGTCAGGTGCGCGATTCCTTCCTTCCACCTCCGGGCCGCCTCGCCGACCTGCGTGACCATTTCACCCCACTTCTTCCTGTCGCTGAACTGCCCGGAGGCCTTCACCAGCGTCCGCTGCGCGCCTTCGAAGTCGAGGCGGGCGAACGGCCGCATCTCTCGAAGCGAAAGAGGCTGAGGGGAGTTTTCAAGCCAGACCCTGACCTCTCTAAGCTGCGCCCACGCCCCGCCAAGCTCCTGGCGGCCCAGAAAATCCAGCCGCAGCACCGCGCCTTGCGAATCGCCGGTGTCAGGTGCCAGCGCGCTGACGGCCTGCTCATAGACCTGCAAAGACCGCTGCCAGGTCGAAGCGACGCGGCCGCGCCGGCTGACCAGCAGGGAGGGGTCATCCGCCGGCTGCCGACCGTCGAACAGTTCGGGGAACTGGCAGGCGAATCGGTAGCACACCGAAGCCGTTGGCGTAGCCTCGAGGAGGCCGTGCCACGCAGCTTCCAGACGTGGGTCCAGTTCAATGGCGCGTTCAAATTGCTCGGCGGCTTGAGGGGTGTGGCGCTGGTCAAGCAGCGCCTGCCCGCGTCGGCACGCCCGCTCCGCGGGAGGCACATCGCGTGACAGGAGGAAAAGGGTAAGACCCCCGCCGGCCAGAACGGCCAGCAGGGCGACAATCCGGAGAAGACGGACTCGGGCGGCGCCGAGCCGTCCAAGCCAACCGACGTTGAACCTACTCATTCTCATTGTCGGCCATGCCTTCCGGCGCCTCCAGGCCGTACTTCTTCATCTTTTTGAACAACGTGCTGCGGTTGATGTCGAGCGCCTCAGCGGTGTCGGCGCGCGACCACCTGCAGGCTTCGAGCGCCCGCCGAAGGATCTCCTTCTCGGGCTCTTCGAGCGCCCCCCTCAACGGGCCCACACGGCCCGACCCGCCAGACGACGCAGACGACGCGGCCGCCCTCCCGGCCGCCGCAAAGGGCAGGTCACTGGGCTGGAGCTCAGGGCCCTGGCTGAGGATGACCGCCCGCTCGACCACGTTCTCCAATTCGCGCACGTTTCCCGGCCACCGGTGCTGCTGCATGATCCGAAGCGCATGTTCAGATATGCCTGTCAGCTGCTTGCGGTTCTCCAGTGCGTGCTTCTTGAGAAAATGCTCGGCCAAGAGCCGCAGGTCACCCAAGCGGTCCCGCAGGGGCGGAACGTGAAGTGTGACCACCTTGATGCGATAGAAAAGGTCCTCACGGAACCGGCCCTCGCGGACCTCGCGTTCAAGGTTCTTGTTGGTGGCGACGATCAGGCGCACATCGGCCTGGATGGTCTTGTTGTCCCCCACGCGCTCAAACACGCGGTCCTGGATGAACCGAAGCAGCTTGACCTGCATCGAGATCGGCGCGTCGCCGATCTCGTCCAGAAAGACCGTGCCGCCGTGCGCAACCTGAAACTTGCCGTCCTTGTTGGCGATGGCCCCGGTGAACGAGCCCTTCGCATGGCCGAAAAGCTCCGATTCGAGAAGCGACTCCGGCAGCGAGCCGCAGGAAACCTCGATGAAGGCTTTGTCCTTGCGCGGGGACCGGGCGTGGATGGTCCGCGCGACCAACGTCTTGCCGACCCCGCTTTCGCCGGTGATAAGGATGGTCGCACGGGAATCCGCGACGGAATCGATGAGGTCGAGAATCTTGCGCATCTGATGGTCGCGTCCGATGACGTCCCAGCCCCCCGCCAGAAGCCCGAGCTGCTTCTTGAGGTGGATGTTCTCCTTCTTGAGCGACTGCTGCTCCAGGGCGCGGTTGAGGATCATCTTCACCCCGTCGTCGATGAGGGGCTTCGTGATATAGTCGTACGCTCCCTCCTTGATCGCTCGCACCGCCCCCTCGATCTGGCCGTATCCGGTGATGAGGATCACGGCGGTCTCCGGGTGGCTCTTGTTCACTTCCCGCAACAGGTCGAAACCGCTCACCTCGGGCATGTTTACGTCGGTCAGGACAATGTCGAACGCGGACTTCTTGAGCTTGTCCAGCGCCTCACGGCCGCTCGTTGCACCCTCCACCTGGTAGCCGTCGAGCCGGAGGAATTCCGAGAGCGACCTGCATTCGATCAGGTCGTCGTCGACCACCAAGACACTGCCGCGCGGGATCTGGGAAGAATCGAGGCTGGACATTGGATTCTCCTGTCGGCCATCAAGTCACCGGAATGGTGACGGTGAACGTGGTTCCTTTTCCGGCCTGGCTCTCGACGGCGATCTTGCCGCCGTGCTTGTCGATAATGTCGTAGCAGATCGCCAGGCCCAGCCCGGTGCCCTCGCTCGGGCCTTTGGTCGTGAAGAACGGATCGAAAACCCGGCTGACAATCTCGGGAGGTATCCCGCACCCGGTGTCGGTCACGGTCACCTGGAGTTCCTTGTCCCTGACCCGCCGGCTCCGAATGATGAACTCGCCGCCGCCCTTCATCGCATCGTACGCGTTCTTCGTAAGGTTCAGGAACACCTGCACGAGTTCCCCGCATCGGACCCCGGGCAAGTCCTCCTCCAGGTCAAACGTAACCTTGACATGCTGCTGGTCGGCGCGATGCTGCAGGGTGCGGACCGCCTCGCGGATCACGTCGTTCAGGTTGGCGTCGTTCTGGGGCGGATAGGTGCTGCGCGAGAACTCAAGGAGCGAGCTGACGATCCCGACCATCCGTTCCAACCCCCTCTTGCACTCGACAAGATACTCGCGGGTCGGATCGTCGGCGCCTTTCAGGGCGATCGAGAGGTTGATGAAGCGCAGAATGCCGTCGAGCGGGTTGTTGAGCTCGTGGGCGACGCGCGCCGCGAGCTTTCCGATGACGGCGTGGCGCTCGGCGGCGGCAAGCTGCTTTTCCATGCGCACGCGGTCGGTGGCGTCCTCCAACACGACGACGCCGCCGATGACCTTCCGCCGCCCGTCGCGGAGCGGCGAGGCGGCCAGGTTCAGCACGAGCTTCGGCGGGTTCGCGCCGGCCGGCGCGCCGGGCAGCGTATATTCCGCAGAGGCGGAACGAATCGACTCACCCTCTTTCACCACCGCCGCCAGAACCTGGGGCCAGCTGAGCCCGTCGCAACTGATCTGCAGGTCACGAAACCTGGGATCCGCGTTGCCGGCCTGCCCAAGGTGCAGGATGCCGCGCATGGTGTCGTTGCAGAACGTCACCTCGTAGTTCTCGTCAAAGGCCAGAACGCCCAGCACGATGCTCGTCAGGATGCTCTCGTTGAAGTTCTTCAGGCGGGCCAGCTCCTGGTTCGTGTTCTGGAGCCGCAGAATGGCCACGTCAAGCCTCCGATGAAGCTCAATGTTGAAGCTGCGCAGCCGCTCCTGCTGAATAGACTGACGGATGGTGCCGGCCGAGAAGCCCGCCAAAGCCAGCAGCCGGCCGACGTCCGCCGCGTTGAAGGCTTGCCCCGACTCCTTGTCGCTCAGGCTCAACACCCCGAGCAGCTCCCCGCGGTACACGACCGGTACGCACACGAACGAGTTCGTATCGTATCGGAGGGAGTCCCGTCGCCTGAACTCGGACTTGTCGATGTCCTCGACAAAAATCCCTTCCTGTCGCTTCGCCACGGCGCCGGCAACGCCCGACCCCATCGGCTGGCGCATTCCCAGCAGGCGGTCGCACATCGGCCCCTTGGCTACGGCCAGTTCCAGCTCCTCCGTCTCGGGTCTGTAAAGGAAAATGGAACCCGACTTGCACGCAAAAAGATTCATGCATCTCCCCAACATCGACTCCAGCAGTTCACGCGTCCCCACGTCCGAGGAAAGATCACTCAGTTCCGCCAGTTGGTGGAGCCGCTCACCGAGGTGTACCTTGTCCGCCTGCAACTGACGAAATTCCGAGTCTTTCCTGGTTTCTTCCGGTGAAGAAGAGCCCTTCCCCCCGCCATTTTGTCCCTGTCTCCGACCGCGGGCAGGTCTACCGGCCATCGTGGGGTCTCCGCTCGTCTCGCCTGGTTCCGCGCCCGATAATTACCCTAATCCTCTAATTTTCGGCACTGCCAGCCCTAAATATAACCTCCATGTTGCTTTTTGTAAAGGTTTTCGTTGCAAAAAAAGAACATCCTCCCCCCGCCTTTGTTGCCCGAAAGCCACATGCCCATCGCCCCTGCCCGAAACAGTGTCCCAGTCCGAGTCAAGCACCGTGCGCTCGCCGTAGGGGGGTATAGACATAGCGTTCGACTACTTCACCCTCCGTGGGGCTTTCCGGCGTGCCGTCGACCAGGCCGGTCACGTTGTAGTTCACGATGGGTCAGCCGGTTCATCGGGAGGTCCTGTTCGACATCCCCAGGGTGAGACTCGTCACCACGTAGGGCAGACTTACCCTGCGGTCGGGCAGGTGGCAATGAGGCATGTGCCTGTGCGCTCTCTTTGGTCGCCTGACCCCCGTGGGCCTTGAACAGTAGTTCGCCAGCCACAGCGAGCTGAGGCCTCACGATGCGCTACACACGCGCACGGATCGAGGACAATGTGCCGGATGGTGAATCTCGCCCACCCGTGGGCCCTGAGCAAGAAGCGAGTGTTGAAGGCGCCATCGCGCAGTTCGGAGGGATATCGCCGTGCTGCTGTCAACTGATGGCCAAGTTCACAAGTGCCGCCTTGCGCGCATACCAGATGCCGTCGCCGCCGATCCAGCTGAAGCGATCGGTGCGGAAGTATCCCAAGTTCGGCGTGTACGTCAGCTTGTCGAGGTCACTCAAGGAAATCTCCCGACGCTTCCATTCGGTCTTCGTCAGTGTGACGCCGTTCAGTTGCAGGACTCCCCGTTTCGGGAGTTTCGTGATCTTCACCGTATGGAGTGTGTCTCCAGCGTTCGTGTCCCCGAAGTGCCGGGCAAAGTCACTGGCGGTGAACGTGAACGCCGCATTGAAGGCAACTGCCTTCGGTATCGCTGAGACAGTCGGGCGAAGCGGTTCAATCATCATGTTCACGCACGCCCGAACTGCAGCATAGCGCGAGCCGTTCGATCCACTCCACTCGAAACTGTCGGGACCGGCATATCCGGACGCTGGCTTGTAGGACAAGCTGCCCAGTTGGGCGACAGCAATCCCCATGTTGAGGGTAACCGGCCGTTTGCCAAGTGTAAGCGTTCCGTGAAGAGGCAATGACGTAATCTTTACCTCCTGGAGGCTGTCCCCAGTGTCCGGATCGGCGAACACGCCGGCGAAATCCGCGGACGTAAACGTCACTATTCCCTTCCCTCTCACCTTCTTGGAGACCGTCCCCACCGTCGGTGCTTCGTTCACGTTCGTCACCGTCACGTTCAGGTCTTGAACCGTTGTCCCGCCGTTCCCGTCGTCTGCCGTCACCTGCACGAGGTAAGCGTTGTTGTGGTCTGCATCCGCCGGAGCCTCATAGTCTGGCGCCGACTGGAACACCAACTGGTTCCCGCCGTCGATCTGGAACAGGCTCTGGT
>CAYXNI010000147.1:0-6484 GCA_964466285.1 uncultured Planctomycetota bacterium
TCCCCGCAGAACCGGTGACCTCACCGGCCCCGCACAAACATAATCACACCGCTCGCGATCGCCGTCGCCAGCCGGTCCTGATACTCGTATTCCAGCAGGCTCTGCTCCTCCGACGGGTTCGACATGAACCCCAGCTCCACCAGAACCGCCGGACACACCGAGCGCTTCAGAACCCGGAACTCCCCCGGCTGCGTCCCGCGATCCGGCGAATCGGTCGCCCGCGCCAGTTGCGCCCGGATCAGCGACGCCAGCCGCTGGCTCCGCGCACGGTTCGCTGACAACGCCGCCGTCAACTGGCTTCCACGCAGCGCCGACTCCCCGCCGATCTCGCGCGCCCGCTCAGCGTCCGAGTAGTTACTGTGCACCACGAACACCGTGAAACCCCGAGTCGACCGGCTCCCCGACGAGTCCGCGTGGATCGACACAAACGCATCCGCGCCCAGCCGGTTCCCGATCGCCGCCCGCTCATTCAACTCCACGAACGTATCGCCCGACCGGGTCATCGTAACGTTCACCCCGGCTGCCTGAAGCTTAAACGCAATCAGCCGCGCCACACCAAGATTCACGCTCTTCTCCGAGGCCCCGCTCACGCCCAGCGCACCCGGATCATGCCCCCCGTGGCCCGCATCTATCACCACCCGAATCGAAGTCATCGGAGGCGCCACCGGGGGCCCCACCACGCCAACCACCCCCGCAGGCCCCAGCCGCTTCTCACATTCCTCAAGAAAACCCGCCGGCACCGTCACCCGCCCGTCCGCGACCACCGTCTGGAAATCGCTGAAACATCGCACATTGCGGATCCAAATCCCCCTCGTCCGCGGGTTGATCACAACCGTCCCGCGCGGCCCAGACATCACCACCATCCACGGCGTCGCAGACGGACGCGACACATTCAGCTTCAACCGCTCCGCCAGGTTGTTGATCTCCACGGCTGCGGCAGCCGGCGGCCGCGGCGCCCGGCCGCCGCCGAAGAGCCCGCAGCCCGACGCGAACACCGTCAGCAATATCCAAGGGGCAAACAACCGTGACGTGACGGCCATACTCGTCCTCTCCGGATTCCCAGAAACCCAGGCCATAAAAACTCCCAGATATTATCAGCACCCCCCGGCCACCCTTCAAACTTTATTCCACTTTATTCCGTCTCCCATCTGGAAAAATCGAACAACCCGTGTAGAATATCGGGCGCTTCTTGTGTCCCGTTCGGTTCATAGAGAGTTCGCACTTCCTTATCCCGCAACCGAGGAGTCCACCTGATGGCCCAGAGTCGCAATGTCCCACTCGCACAGATCAAACACATCGCCGATCGTCTCCGAATGCTCTCCATCCAGATGACCACCAAGGCCGGCTCCGGACACCCCACCTCCTGCATGTCCGCCGCCGACATCGCCGCCGTCCTGTTCTTCCGCGTCATGCGTTTCGACCCTGGCAACCCCATCTCGCCCGACAGCGACAAGTTCATCATGTCAAAGGGCCATGCCGCCCCCCTCCTCTGGGCCGCCCTCGTCGAGGCCGGCACCCTCCCCAAAGACCAGGCCATGACCCTCCGCGAGATCGACAGCCCCATCGAAGGACACCCCACCCCGCGTTACCCATACGTCCAGGTCGCCACCGGCTCACTCGGCCAGGGCCTCTCCGCCGGAGCCGGAATGGCCATCGCCATCAAACGATTCGAAAACTCCGGCCGCCGAATCTTCGTCATGCTCGGCGACGGCGAAGTCGCCGAGGGCGCCGTCTGGGAGGCCGCCGCCTTCGCCTCCCACTACAACCTCGACAACCTCATCGCCATCATCGACGTCAACCGCCTCGGCCAGAGCCAGCCCACAATGCTCGGCCACGACATCGACACCCACGCCGCTCGCTTCGCCGCCTTCGGCTGGAACACCATCAAGATCGACGGCCATAACATCGGCCAAATCGACGCCGCCTTCACCACGGCCTGCAAGCCCTCCGGCAAGCCCACCGCCATCATTGCCAAGACCTGGAAAGGCATGGGCGTCTCCTTCCTCAAAGACCATGAGTCCCATCACGGCAAACCCCTCTCAAAAGACGAAGCCGACAAAGCCATCGCCGAGCTCCACGTCGTCCAGAAGGACCCGCCCACGGTCAAGACCTGGACCAACCCGCCCCTGTCCATCAAAATCAAAGGCGTCCAACCCCCCGCGTACAAGAAAGGCGACAAGGTCGCCACCCGCGAGGCCTACGGCAAGGCCATCGTCAAGCTCGCCGCCGCCTGCCCCGAAATCGTCGCGCTCGACGGCGATGTCAAGAACTCCACCTTCGCCATCGACTTCGCCAACGCCTACCCCGAACGATACATCGAATGCTACATCGCCGAACAAAACATGGTCGGAGTCGCCATGGGCCTCGCCGCCGAGAACCGCCTCCCCTTCGTCTCCTCATTCGCCGCCTTCCTCATCCGCGCCGCAGACCAAATCCGAATGGCAGGCGTCAGCCGGTCCAACATCAAGCTCTGCGGCTCCCACGCCGGTGTCTCCATCGGCGAGGACGGCCCCTCACAGATGGCTCTCGAAGAACTCGGCCTCTTCCGGTCCGTCCCAGGCTCCATCGTCCTCTACCCCGCAGACGCCGTCGCCACCGAAAAGCTCACCATCGCCGCCGCCGAACACAACGGCATGGCCTTCATCCGAACCGGCCGGCCCAAGACACCCGTCATCTACGACCCCGCCGAAGAGTTCCCACTCGGCGGCCTCAAGGTCCTCCGGCAGTCGGATTCCGACGCACTCACCATCGCCGCCGCAGGCGTCACCCTCTACGAAGCCCTCAAGGCACACGACGTCCTCAAGCAGGCTCACATCAACGTCCGGGTCGTCGACCTCTACTCCGTCAAGCCGTTCCCCGCACAGCCCCTCCTCCTGAACGCCAACGCCACGCACGGCAAGGTCCTCGTCGTCGAAGACCACTATCCCGCCGGCGGGCTCGGCGACGCAGCGGCCGCCGCCTTGGCGCCCGAAGGCATCCGCGTCCACTCCCTCGCCGTCAACCAGTTGCCCCGGTCCGGCAAGGGCGAACAATTGCTCGCACTCTGCGGCATCGACGCCGCTGCCATCGTCAACAAGGCCCGCGACATCGCCTGACACCGGCTCCAACTCTTCAGCCCCGATTCAACGGACCTCCCGCTCGCAATGCGCACTTCCCTTCACCACACATCGCCTCCACCCGCCGTTCACCGCCCCCTCGCACTTGAAACTTCAGACTCTAAACCTTAAACTCACTCCTGTCTGGAGGGATGCCCGAGCGGTCGAAGGGGACGGTTTTGAAAACCGTTGTGGGCCTAAAGGCCCACCGGGGGTTCGAATCCCTCTCCCTCCGCCAGACACGGCCGCCCTCGCGTCCCTTATCCACCTGACAAGGCGCAAAGCGCATGACCACGCCCAATCATCATCCCCGTAAGACAACGACACTGTCGCCCACCTGCGAAATCACCATCAACGGCCGGCAGAAGCTCACTGTCAACGCCGGCTCCTCGCTCTTCCAAACCTTGAGAAGCCACAAAATCTTCGTCCCAAGCACCTGCGGCGGACGCGGCGCCTGCGGCCGTTGCAGGCTCAAGATCCTTGAAGGCGCCGGCCCCCTCACCCCCGCCGACTCGTTCCACCTCTCCAAGCAAGAGCTGGCCGCGAACGTCCGACTCAGCTGCCAGGTCAAGGTCCGCCGAAACCTCCTCATCCAGGTCCCCGACGAAGTCCTCGCCATCCGCGAATTCCACGCAACCGTCGACACCATCCGCCCGCTCACCTACGATATCAAGCAACTCCACATCCGCCTCAACGATCCACCCGAGATGAACTTCACCCCAGGACAATACATCCAACTCCTTGTTCCCAATCCCGACGGCCGGCCCCAGTCCGTCTTCCGCGCCTACAGCATGTCGAGCCCACCCAGCCGAAAAAACGCCTTCGAGCTCATCGTCCGCCTCGTTCCCAGAGGCATCTGCACCACCTGGATCTTCAACACGCTCAAAGAGAACGACCCGCTCAGCCTTATCGGCCCCTACGGCGACTTCAAACTGACCGACTCCGGCCGCCAGATGCTCTGGATCGCCGGCGGCAGCGGCATGGCCCCATTCTGGGCAATGGCACGCCACATGGCCGAAAACAACATCCAGCGCAAGTGCACCTACTTCTTCGGAGCCGTCTCCAGAAAAGACCTCTTCCTCGTCGATGAATTCCGCGACATCGAAAGCAAGCTCCCCAACTTCACGTTCATCCCCGCCCTCTCGAACCCGGAAGAATCCGACCGATGGGACGGCGAAACCGGCCTCATCACCGAAGTCGCCGGCCGTCACGTGCCCCAGTCCCCCGACGCCGAAGCCTACCTCTGCGGAAGCGGAGGCATGATCAACGCCTGCATCAACGTCCTCAAAAACAAGGCGATCCCCCAAGAGCGCATTTACTATGACAAATTCGCGTAGGAACCCCCCAAAGGCCCCAGGCCGCTCTCCGGCCACCCCTCGAAAACACAACTCCAGGGAGAGCGAAATCATGGAACGCATGGCCCCGGGAGCGCTCACACTCGACGGCTTCCTCGGCGACGACACCCGCTCGCTCTACGAAATCATCGAGGCCGACCGCGCCCAGGCAACCCACGTCCGTATCACACCCGAAACTCTCGCCGAACGCCTCCAGCACATCCAGGCCGCGGCCTTCGGCGGCCTCGGCCGGCCCGTCCTCGCCGGCGCTCACCTCACCGCTGTCTACGACGCCGCGATAGGCCGCATCCCCTGTCCCTTCGGCCGATGCGGCCTGTTCGAGAAAGGAGAAATCCACGTGACCAACACCGCCACCGGAGAAACCGTCACGTTCACACCGCTATCCGTCCATATGCTCAAGGCGCACGGGTTCGGGCAGGGCCGAGGCTCGCGCTACCGCCTCGATCCCGTTCACCTCGTACGCCTGCTCGAGAACCCCTGACCGGAGGTAAGGCAAATGAAATCCAGCGAAGGGCATGTCGGCCGCGTGTTCGTCATTCGCCTCGAAGACGGCGACGTCGTCCCAGGATGCATCGAGCGATTCGCCGAAGAAAAAAACGTCCGTGTCGGCCACGTCATCCTTGTCGGCGGCGTGGGCGGCGGTGAACTCGTCGTCGGACCACGCGATTCCACCGCCATGCCGCCCGACCCCATGTTCCTGCCCCTCGACGGCGCACACGAACTCGCCGCCGTCGGCGTCCTCGCTCCCGGACCAGCCGGCAAGCCCGTCCTGCACATTCACGGCGCGCTCGGCCGCTCCGGACACACCATCACCGGCTGCCTCCGCCGCGGCGTCACAACATGGGTCGTGCTCGAAGCCATCCTGATCGAAATCCTCGGCACAGCGGCCGCAAGGATGAAAGACCCGGCCACCGGCTTCGACCTGCTCGAGCCGTAGAACGAGTCGGTTAGAAAACGAAAAGGAGCGAGAAAATGGAAATCGCATTGCTCGCACGAAGCAGCAGTGGAGAGGGACCATACTCGGTTGTTTTCGTTTGGGAGAAAAAACGGTTGCACGTGCGATGTGATTGCAGGGCGGGCATGTTCGGAAAGTGGTGCAAACACAAGACCGCCATGCTAGCGAACGACGAAACTATGCTTCAGAATCCATCAGAGCTTGTGGAACTCCGCAAAGTCAACGACTGGGTCCAGCAGACCACCTTTTCTGACAGACTGCAATTACTACACCAGGCTGAGAACGAACTTGGAGCCTTGGAAAAGCGCATTAAGATCATCAAGGACGAACTAGCGGAGGCGTTGAAGAACGGTTTAGAATAACGTGTTCCGGCCGCTGCTATGGTTGTCCTTCTTAGGGTCCGTTTGCCGCGGTGCCTACTTTATAAACTTACCAGAGTCACTGCCGCACATCTTGAGGAAATCGTCTTCGCTGATGACTTTGACGGCGAGTTGCTCCGCCTTCGCCAACTTGCTCCCCGCGCCGGGCCCAGCAACCAGGAAATCGGTGTTCTTGCTGACGCTCGACGCAGCCCGCCCACCCATTTGACGTATTTTTTCCTCCGCCTCCTCGCGCGTCATCGTCTCCAGCGCCCCCGTGAACACAAACGTCTTCCCGGCGAACTTGTCGCCCTTGACCCTCGCGGGCGCTTTCTCGCTCAGCGCCTTGAGCCCCGCCTTCCTGAGCCGCTGGATCACCTCACGGTTCGCCTTGTTCCCGAAGAAGTGAACCACCGACTGCGCCACGGTCGGCCCGATCCCAGCCACCGCGTCAACCTCGTCCAGCGCCGCGTTCATAAGCCTGTCCATGCTGCCGAAGTGCGAGGCGAGCAGGTTGCTGACGTGTTCCCCCACATTCCGCACGCCCAGCGCATGGGTCAGCCTGGCCAGCGAGCGCTCCTTGCTCGACTCAAGCGAGTCAAGGATGTTCTGGGCTGATTTCTCGGCCATCCGCTCGAGGCCTGCCCAGCCCTCGAGCTTCAGGTCGTACAGGTCGGCGGGGTCCTTCACCAGCCCCTTGTCGACGACCTGCTCCACAAG
>CAYXNI010000148.1:0-6475 GCA_964466285.1 uncultured Planctomycetota bacterium
ATCGCACAGGGACTGTTCGAGGCGGGCGCCGCCGTGGCGTTCTGCGACATCGACGAGCCCGGCCTCCGCGCCGCCACCCAGGCCGCCCAGCCAGCCGCGCGGGCGCTCGCCGTCAAAATGGACGTCACCAGCGAGAACGCCGTGCAGGCGTCCTTCGACCAGGTCGTGCGGCATTGGGGCGGCGTCGACATCGTCGTCTGCGCGGCAGGCATCGCGCCGCCGTATGAGCTCGTCGACATGCCGGCGGACAAGTGGCGGCTGGCGCTCGAGATCAACCTCACCGGCTACTTCCTCGTCGCCCGCGAAGGCGCCCGCGTCATGAAGGCCCAGGGGCATGGCGGGTCGATGGTGATGATCTCGTCCAAGAGCGCGCTCGATGCCTCGAAAGCGAACTCCGCCTACAATGCGACCAAGGCGGGCGAGCTTCACCTGATGCGCGGCTGGGCGCTCGAACTCGGCCGCGACGGCATCCGGTGCAACGCCGTCGCACCAGGCAACGTCTTCGAAGGCTCCAAAATCTGGAACCCCGATTACATCAAGGCCTGCGCGAAGAAGAAGGGCATCAAACCGGAAGAGGTCATCCCGCATTACGTCTCGATGACGGCCCTGAACCGCGAGATCAAGCGGGCGGACGTCGCGAACGCCGTCGTCTTCCTCTGCTCGGACCAGGCCCGCTGCGTCACCGGCCAGACCCTCGTGGTCGATTCCGGTCAGGTCTTCGTCAGGTAGGGGAGCGCGATGCAGGGACCCTTCTTGACCGGCAGATCGCTGAATTGGTTCATGAATTGCACGGCCTGACGGACAAGGAAATCCGGATTGTGGAGGAGAGCGGAGAATGAGTTACCTTCTTTTCATGGACGAAAGCGGGCAATTTGGCGAGAGTACACCCTATGAGGTTCGTGGCGGCATTGCCCTGCACGCGCGTAGTATCTGGCCCTTTGTGAAAGCCGTAAAGAACCTGGAGATAACCTGCTTCGGTGCGGCCCTTCACCAATACCGAACGGAGATAAAGGGTCACAGGCTCCTGGACACACAGCGATTTGAATGGGCGGCTCAGGCTGGCCTGATGAACGACGAGGAGCGGAGGAAACATTGCCTCGGGTTCCTCAACAAGGGACTGGAGCACAGGCCACAGCAACGTGCAGAGTTCACGGCTTACGGCCAAGCATGCCTTATGATGGCAAGGGGTATTTTTGAACTGCTGCAGACCCACAACGCAACCATCTTTGCTGGAGTAATCCCGCGTGAGGCGCGCAGGCCCGATACACACGAAGCCGAGGAGTTCCTCCGAAAGGATCATGTTTTCTTGCTGGAACGCTATTTCTATTTTCTCGAGCGGGAACAGCAAGCTGGCCTGCTGGTCATGGACGAAACAGAGAAGACACAAGACCGGCAGTTCGTCCGAAGACTCGAAGACTACTTTACGCAAACTGCCAATGGGCGATATCGCACGACATGGATTGTGCCGTCGCCGTTCTTCGTGTCTTCCGACATGACATATCCTGTGCAGGCTGCAGATGTCTGCATATACGCGATCAACTTTGGCTTCCGCCTGCCCAAAATGGCTCTTCCGTACCGAACGGAGATAGCTGGGGAATTCGGCCCATGGCTGCGCAAGCTTCAATACAAGGGTGAGGGCGAGAAGGACGGAAACGTGTTCCCCATGGACGGAATAGTCTATGTGCCAGACCCGTACGAATCGAGGACCGGAAGGCACCAATAAAAAAGGAGGTAAAGCTTTTGGAGCCACCGAAGCAGCCCCTGGGCCAACCTCCATTTATAAGTATCGGACAGACCGTTCGATTTGTCAAGAGATTTGTCATAGAATTCCGGGGCCTTTTCCCAATAGCAAGCATGAGGCGCCATTTTGGCACGTCAAGTGCTTGGGGCGGACGACGGTACCGCCCCTATGCCTTCACCGAACAGCCTGACCGACAAGGAAATCGCAATTGTCGAATCTGACTGACAGGCTCTGGACGGAAGACCTCGACGGCCGCCTCGATGCACTGCGCACGCTGTGCGCGTCCGAGCCACCGAGGCCGCGCAAGGGCACGAACCTCCACATCCACACGAACGAATCGTTCAGCGTGTTTCGCTCGCCCACCGAGGCCGTCTGGCAGGCGGTCTGCGAGGGCGTCGCCGTGCTCGGCATCAACGACCACTACACGGTCGCCGGGCACGACGAGTTCCGCCGGGCCTGCCGTATCGCCCGCATCCCGGCGGCGTTCTCAATGGAGGCGGTCGCGATGGACCGCGACGCGGAGTCGAACGGCGTGCTTATGAACGACCCCGGCAACCCGGGCCGCACATACTTCTGCGCCAAGGGCGTCACGCGCATTCCGCCTGACTCTTCGCCCGCGATGAGGGCGCTCGCCACGATGCGGGCCGCGCTCGAACGCCGCAACCGCGAGATGACCGACAAGGTCCGCGAGCTGTTCCGGAGGCGGATGGACACGGAAGGCCCGACCTGGGCCGACGTAGTCCGGCTGACTCCGCGCGGCAATGCGACCGAGCGGCACATCTCGAAGGCCGTCGTCATCCGCCTGCGCGGGCTGGCGAAGGACCGTGGCATGTCGCTTGCCGACGCGGCCGGCCGGTGCTGCGGCACCGTGCCGCCTGGCGACGGCGACGCCGCACTCCAGAACTTCGTCCGCTCTAAGCTCCTCAAGGCGGGCGCACCGTGCTTTGTCGACGAATCGCCCGAGGCATTCCTGTCGCTCGAGGAGATGCGCGACATGTTCCTCGCGTTCGGCGCCATCCCCACGTATCCCGTGCTCGGCAACCCGGTCACCGGCGGCGAGAAGGACATCAACGCGCTGCTCGACCGGCTGGAATCGATGAACGTCTTCGCTCTTGAAGTAATCCCGCAGCGTAACACAAAGGATCGGCTCGCCGAGATCATCGCGGCGGCGAAGGCCCGGCACTGGCCCGTCTTCAACGGCACCGAGCACAACACGCCCGAGCCGGCGCCGCTCCTCGCGCCCCTCTCGCTCGATCCCGACTTCCTGCCGTGGTTCGAGCATAGCGCCGCCGTGCTGCTCGGCCACCATCGCCTGATCGAGCAGGGCCAGCCCGGCTTCGTGGATGCGAACGGCATGCCGGCCATCGCGGACCCCCGAACCCGGTTCGAGCGCTTCCGCGACGCGGGCCGGCAAGCGTGGAAGGAAGTGGAGGAAACCTTATGAAGATGCTCGCGATCGACGTCGGGGCGTCGAGCGGCCGCGCCATCCTGGGCGAGCTCGACGGCGGCAGGCTCTCGCTCAAGGAAATCCACCGGTTCAAGAACGAGATGGTCGACAAGGACGGCCACAAGCACTGGGACATCCACCGGCTCCACGGCGAGGCGCTGGCCTCGCTCAAGAAGGCCGGCCCCGAGGCCGAGTCCGTCGGCATCGATACGTGGGGCGTCGACTACGGCTACGTCGACAAGAAGGGCCAGGTGATGGGCCTGCCGTTCGCGTACCGCGACAGCCGCACGGAGCCGATGGTCGAATACGTCCACTCCATCATCGGGCAGGACAGGCTCTTCGCAATCAACGGCCTCCAAGTGATGCCGTTTAATACGATCTACCAACTGGCCGACGATGTGAAGTCGCGGCCGGAGGTCATGGCGGGCGCGGCCCGGATGCAGTTCATCCCCGACCTGCTCGGCTACCTGCTCACGGGCGAGTTCACGGCGGAGTACTCGATCGCGAGCACATCGGGCCTGCTGGACGCGCGGGCGCGGTCGTGGTCGGACGATCTGATCACGAAGCTCAAGATGCCCCGGCACCTGTTCTCGAAGGTGTCGGCACCGGGCAAGTTCAGCGCCCCGCTGCGGGTGGACGCCGCAAAGTCGACCGGCTCGCACGCGAAGCTGATCCTGTGCGCGGAGCACGACACGGCGAGCGCGGTCGCCGCCGCGCCGCTCGAGGGCAAGGACGCGATGTACGTCAGTTCGGGCACGTGGTCGCTCGTCGGCATGGAGCTCGACCAGCCGATCCTCGACGAGCGCGCCCGGCAGGCCAGCTTCACGAACGAGGGCGGCGTGAACAACACGATCCGGTTCCTGAAGAACGTGATGGGCCTGTGGCTGGTGCAGGAACTCCAGCGCATCTGGGCGAGCCGCGGGAACGAGCTGGGATTCGGCGAGATCGCGGCGGAGGCGGCGAAGGCCCCGGCGTTCGCCGCACTGGTCAACCCACAGAACCACCGGTTCTTCGCCCCGAAGGACATGCAGCACGAGATCGAGGAGGAATGCCGCCGGACCGGCCAGAAAGCGCCACAGGGCGTCGGGCCGCTGGCACGCTGCGTGTTCGAGAGCCTGGCCATGGCCTACCGGCAGTGCCTGGAGACCCTCCAGGGCGTGACCGGCCGCAAGATCGGGCGCGTCCACGTCGTCGGCGGCGGCGTGCAGAACAAGCTCCTCTGCAAGATGACGGCCGACGCGTGCGGCGTACCCGTGCATGCGGGGCCCATCGAGGCGACCGCCATCGGCAACCTGCTCATGCAGGCCATGTCGCTCGGCGCGGTCACCGACCTCAAGCACATGCGCCGGATCGTGAAGGCCACGTTCCCGCTCGACGTGTACGAGCCGCAGGACCAGGCCGGCTGGCGCAAGGCGTGGGAGCGGTTCAGGAACCTCCCGGCGTAACGGCAGCCCGAGCAGGCATGGGAATAACGCCCGGCCGGCAGCGTTCCTGCTCCCGAGCCCGCGGAATGCCGACTCGCCAGCCTGTCGAGCTTGTACACGCTCCGCTTCGGCGCTAGGATATCGCGCATGGAGAATCCCGCCGTCAACGTGATCAGCCTGGGCTGCGCGAAGAACCTCGTCGACTCGGAGTGTGTTCTCGGTGCGTTCGCCGAAAGCGGCTGGCTGATCGCCGAACGGCCGCAGGACGCCGATGTCATCCTGATCAACACCTGCGGCTTCATCGGCGAAGCGCGAGAGGAATCCTTCCAGGTCATCGAAGAGGCCCTCAAGTGCAAGGACGCTGGCCTGGTCCGCGCGGTCGTGGTCATCGGGTGCATGGTGCAGTTGATGCGCGAGCCGCTCACGCGACAGTTCGGCGAGGTCGACGCATGGGTCGGCTTGCCGGAGCCGAAGACCGTGGTCGACGCCTGCACGAAGGCGCTGTCGAAGAAGGGCGAGCGGAGCGTCTGGCTGCCGGACCCATCCGGCCGCCCGACCGACGCCGGCCCCAGGCTGCGGATCACGCCGCGACATTACGCCTATCTGCGCATCTCCGAAGGCTGCGACAACCGCTGTCATTACTGCGTGATCCCGGCGATCCGCGGCCCGCTCCGCAGCAAGCCGCTCGAGCGCGTCCTCTCCGAGGCGCAGGACCTGGTCGCCGACGGCGCCCGCGAGATTATCGTCATCGCGCAGGACACGACGAACTACGGAAAGGACCTGTACGGGGAGCCGCGCCTGGCGCCGCTGCTCAGGCGGCTTCGCGACACGGACGGGGTCGAGTGGCTTCGGCTGCTGTACACGCATCCGGCGCACTTCACGGACGACCTGCTCGCGGCGCTTGGCGAGGACGGCAAGCTCTTGCCCTACGTCGACCTGCCCATCCAGCACGCGAACGGCCGCATCCTCGAACGCATGGGCCGCAAGATCGGCCAGCAGGGCCTGCGGGACTTGATTGCCCGCATCCGCCAGACAGTCCCGGCGGCCGTGATCCGGACGTCCGTCATCGCGGGCTTCCCCGGCGAGGGCGAGGCCGAGTTCAGCGAACTGCTCGACTTCATCTCCGACATCCGCTTCGAGCGCCTCGGGGCATTCGCCTATTCACCGGAGGCAGGCACGCCAGCCGCAGCACTGGACGGCCAGGTCGCCCCCGAAGTCAAACAGGAGCGCCTCGCCCGAGTGATGGAACTGCAGGAGCAGATCGCGAGCGAGCAGAGCGAGGAGCTGATCGGGCGCGAGATCGACGTGGTGGTCGACGGGCGCACACCCGACGGAGAATGGACGGGCCGGACGGTCCGCGATGCGCCTGACGTAGACGGCATGATCAAGTTCGAGAACGTTGGCCTCCAGCCCGGCACGTTCGGCCGCGCGGTCGTGACCGAGGCCTACGGCTATGACCTCAGGGGGAGGCTCGTCGAATGAACCTGCCGAACAAGATCACGCTCAGCCGGCTGATCATGTCCTTTGTGTTCTTCGTGCTCGTCTCGTTCGACGACCGCTCCACGCTTCTCTGGGCCGAGACGGTCTTCATCCTGGCCTGCGTGACGGACTACTTCGACGGATACTTCGCGCGGAAGATGAACCTGAGCACGGCGTTCGGCCGGATCGCGGACCCGTTCGTGGACAAGGTCATCATCTGCGGCGGGTTCGCGCTGATGGCCGGCCGCGTGGGGCCGCACGGTGCGTCGCTCATCCAGCCGTGGATGGTCGTCGTCCTGATCAGCCGCGAGTTCCTCGTCAGCAGCATCCGCGGCTACGCCGAGAGCCACGATATCGCGTTCGGGGCGGAGATGTCGGGCAAGA
>CAYXNI010000149.1:0-6458 GCA_964466285.1 uncultured Planctomycetota bacterium
CATGGGGAGGACCGAGACGGCGACGAGGGTGGAGAGGGCAAAGGCGAGGAACAGGGCGGGCCCGCCGAGGAGGGGCATGGGCTTGGGGTGGTTCTTGCGTTCGTCGGGCTGGTCGAGGACGTTGAGGCGATACGAGAGGCAGGTGGCGAACGGCGTGAACAGGAGGGCGAGGGAGAGCGCCAGCGCGAAGACGCCGGCCATGACGCAGACGGTGCCGCCGTGTGTGGCGAGAAGGAAGGCCGCGACTGCGGTGAACAAGGGGATAATGGCGAGGGTGAGACTTGTGCGTGGCGTGATCGCGGGCGGGCCCATTGGACCTCCTCTCAAAGTTGTCTCGAGCCGGCCGGCGGCCGGACATTCTGGCCGGGCCTTTGGCAGGCAGGGATGGCTGCCCTGCCAGGTTGTGAAACAGCTTCTACTGAGGCACGGCTTCGCGCACGGCTGCGGCTACCTGCCGGGCCTGGCTGAGCGTGAGCGACGGATAGATGGGCAACGACACGGCTCGTGCCCAGGCACGCTCGGCGTTGGGGCAACTGGCCGTCCCTGTGATGCGATGCAGGGGCGGGTCAACGGGCCGAGCCGCCGCGACGCGTCGTGAAGCAAGGGCGGAGACGAGGGCGGCCGGGTCTTCCGTTTGGATGACGTATCTATAATAGACGGAGCCGGGTGCGCGTGGCAAGCGGATTCCGTCGAGGCCGGAGAGTTCGCGGTGGTAGAGGGAGGCGAGTTGGCGGCGGCGGCGGACGAAAGCGGGAAGCCGTGCGAGCTGGACGCGGCCGATCGCAGCGGCGATGTCTGTGGACTTGAGGTTGAAGCGGCGGACGGCGTCGTGTTTCTTGTCATATTCGATGAGGTCGCGTGCGCGATCGAGGAGTTCGTGTGAGTCTGATGCGAGCATTCCGCCTTCGCCGGTGGTGATCATTTTGGTTGCGTAGAAGCTGAAGACGGATACGGCGCCGAACGAGCCGCAGGGGCGGGCGCCGATGTGTGCGCCGATGCTCTGGGCGCAGTCTTCGATGACGGGGGGGCCGAGCCGGGTGAACTCTTCGACTGGTGCGGGCAGGCCGAAGAGGTGGGGGAGGATGATGGCGGCGGTGCGGGTGGTCAGGTTGGCGCGGGTGTTTTCGAGGGAGAGGTTGCAGGTGTCGTCGACGTCGCAGACGAGCGGTTCTGCGCCGGCGGCCCAGACGGCGTGGAGGAGAGCGGTGCAGACGAAGCTTGGTACGATGACTGTTTGGCCGGGCCGGACGCCGAGCGCTCTGAGTGCGACGTAAAGTGCGGCAGTTCCGCTGGAGGTGGCTACGGCTCCGAGGCGTCGGACGGAGCGGGCGAGGGTTTTCTCGAAGTGGGCGGTGCGTTGGGCGGCTGCGAGAGAGCCGGAGAGGAGGGCGTGGGCGGCGGCGCGAGCTTCTGCGCGGCCGATGGTGGGTTTCGAGTGGGGGATGGCGGGCGGTGTCACGCGGCGGGGTTCTCCGTTATGGTTCAAAGACAAGGCGGACGGGGAGGAAGCCCTCGGCGCATTTGAGGCGTGCCTGGATGCCTCGGAAGTTGGCGTTGGCCCTTGCGATGGTGAGGATGTTCATGTCCTGGATTCGGGTCTTGTCGATTTGGGACTGGTGTGCGCGCAGGAGGTCGAGCTTGGGTTCGAGCGTGTCGCTGATGTCGACGAAGACGGTGGGCATGAAGTCGTTGGTGGTGGGGACTTCGTAGAGGAGGACGTTCTTGGTGTAGCGGGTGGCTGAGAGTGTGGCGTCTGCGAGGACGCGGTGGTCCTGGTGGGTGTCGTGCGGGGCGTGGCCGAAGATGATGTCGGGCTTGACCTCGTTGACGACGTGCTCGATCTTGGAGATGAGTTCTTTTTTGAGGGGGAGTTCGGTGTCGGCGTATCCGCCCCAGAACACTTTTTTTGTTCCGATGAGCCGAGCGGAGTTTTCCTGTTCTCCGCGGCGGGTGTGGGCGTTTCCACCGGCTTCGCCGCCGGTGGCGATGAAGAGGTGGACGTTGGCGGCCTGTTGGGCGAGGCGGATGAGTGTGCCGCCGCAGCCGTATTCGACGTCGTCGGGATGTGAGCCGATGGCGAGGACGTTCATGTGGTTTTCTCCGAGTGCTGGGGATGGGCGGTGGTTCGGCGGCCGGATCGGAGGAGCGCGGTGCTGTCGGGTCCGCAGTTGAAGAGGAGGTCGATGGCGGCCATTCCGCTGACGAATCGGGGGCCGTTGCCGGTCTGGGTGTAGACGGGATGCTCGTAGTCGTGGAAGAGGAGTTCGATTCCGGCGGCGGCGAAGTCTTGGGTACGGAGGTAGGCGCGTGCGCCGGGCCCTGAGAGGTAGCGGTCTGCGCCGACTTCGCGGCAGATGGAGATGAGAGCGTCGGTCGCGCGGCCGGAGTAGTGGAGCGTGGATGATAGGACGGTGGGGGTGGTGATAGCGAAGAGCCGGCAGAGGAGCTTGAGGACGGCGGCGTTGAGGTGGGCGAGGTAGTCCCAGTCCTGGTGATAGAGGGCGGCGAACTCGTGGCGGCAGGTTTCGAAGAATGGTGCTGAGCCGTAGTTGGTGTCGATGGCGTGGAGGTGTTTGCGGCGCCAGGGCTTTGAGTTGTCGATGCGGATGTCACGGATGAGTTCGTTCTTGCTGTGGTGAACGGGGACGGTGAGCCACTGCCAGGCGGCGCCGGGGAGCTTGATGCGGTTGCGGTTCTGCCATTCGTCGTGCTTGTAGTCGGTATCATCGTAGAGGACGAAGAGTTCGGCGTCGTCGAGCTTGCTCAGGTATCCGAGCCAGGGGAGGTACTGCGGCTGATGGATGGCGCAAAGCACGCTAGTCTCCATCCAACTGCTGTGAGACGAAGATGGGATTGAGCGCGATCACCGGCTCTTTATTATCGCACAGAAGGACGCGGACATAAGAGGTTTTTTGGGCGAGGGGGAGGGCGAAGTCGGCGATGGCGTGTGCGCCTTCCGGGGTATATGAGAGCGGGACGGGGTGGGGTGCGCCGTTGATGACGGCGATGACGCGAAGACGGCTGGGGCCGGAGACTGGGGCAAGGAAGGCGAGTTCGAGGGCGAGCCTGACGGAGGGTGCGGACGTTGTCAGCGTTTCGCCGCTTGCAGCAGCGGTGGAGCCGGCGAGCAGTTGATAGCGTTGGACGGACAGGCGCTTGTAGAAGCCGGTTCGGGTGGCGTAGCAGCGTCCGTGACGCAGTGCATCGAGGACGGCGGGGGTGGAGCGGTCTTGTGCCCAGATGATGGTTTGCGCTTCGGAAAGAGCGTCGGGTGTGCTGTCGGCGTCGAAGTCGCACTCGGAGATGGCCCAGACGGGAGCGGGCCGGTTGCCGGTGCAGAACTGGTTCAGGGCGGTGTCCCATTCGGCGCCGGGCTCGCCCGGTGGTATGCCGGCGTTGAACATGGCGAAGCCGGTGTAATGTGCGGTCTCGGTCAGCAGGTGCGAATAGGGGGAGGCGTCGATGAGGATTGTGGTTGGCGCGCGGAGTTGTTCGGAGGAGCGGGCGGGTGTCACGGACGGGTGTGCCCAAAACGCGAGTGCGCCGTTCTGCTCTGCATACTGGCCGAGGAGGTCTGCGGGGTTGATTGTTGGCTTGTAATAGGGGGAGATTTTTCTGGGAAGGAATGGGGCGGAATCGATGAGTGCGAGGATGGAGAGGGCGACGAGGAGGCGGGCGGCGAGCCTGCGAGGCTTGTTCCTGTGACGCCATGACCGAAGGCCGAGGATGAGCGTGGCGAGGAAGACGAAGTTGAAGACGAGCGTCCAGGAGAGGCGCCAGCCGTATCCTGCGGCGGTGTCGGGGATGGCGTCGATCAAGTCGGGGGTGTCGAGGCCGACAATGACGATGTGTTCGTAGAGGTGCGAGAGTCGAAGGCCGGTGAAGGGGTTTCCGGACCAGGCGTAGTAGGGGAGGCATTCGACGCCTGGTATGATGAGGACGCCGGAAGCGGCTTCGGCGTCGCGGAGGCGGTTGAGGTAGTCGGCGCTGCCGCAGTCTGAGACTGAGCCCTGCGAGATTGAGAGTTTGAAGAGGCGGCTGAATGGGGTAAGGCCGCGGGACACGGTGGCGCGGGCGCGGTCGGCCACTATGACGACGTCAAGTTTCTGCTGGCGGGCGATTTGTGCGATGTGCTCGATTGTCTGGGGTGTCTCGCCCGGCTGGGTCCAGAGGGGGATGCCGGCGAGGCGTATGGTTCTGGCGCCGTGGCTGATGCTGGTGTCGATATGGACGGCGGCGCGGAGGGTGACCATTTCGGCCGGCCGCGCGTCGGAGGGGGGCAACAGGAGGAGTATCAGGAGTGCCGTGAGGAGGCGGGTCATTGGGCTGCGAGCTCCTCATAGATGTCAGCGAACCGGCGCACGACCGCGGCGAGATCGAAGTCTTTTGACCGGGCGAGTCCGGCGAGGATGAGGTTGCGCCGGAGGGTTTGGTCGCCGGCAATCCGGACGACGGCGTTCGCGAGGTCGCGTGGGGTTGCCGAGGTTGGTGGGACGAGGAGGCCGCAGCGGCCGTTCTGGAGGACGGCGCGGACGCCGCCGACGTCTGTGGCGACTACGGGCACAGCGCAGGCCATGGCCTCGATGATGGTGAGGCCGAGTCCCTCGTTGCGCGAGGAAAGCACGAGGGCGTCGGAGGCGTTGAGGACTGCGTGGATATCATTGCGGTGTCCGAGGAAGCGGCAGCGGTCTGCGATTGCGGACGTGTGCGCGCGGTGTTTGATGGCGGTGCGGAGGTTGCCGTCGCCGGCGATGACGAAGGCGGCGTTGGGGAGGCGGGCGGCGAGGTGGGCACAGGCGTCGATGAAGATGTCGGGGCCTTTGACGTGCGTCAGCCTTCCGATCCATGCAATTGCGAAGCGGTCTGCGAGGGCGAGTTGTGTCCGGGTTCGTTCGCGGAGCGCGGGGTCGGGCCGGAATGTGTTGAGGTCGATGCCTGAGGGGACGGTCAGGTATTGGGCGGGCTTGCCGATGTTGCGGCGGAGGTTGTCGGTTCGCTCTGTGTCGGTGAGGACGGCGATGCGGCGGGCGAGGGGTGCGAGGATGCGTTCCGCGAGGACGATGAGGCTGCTGCGGAGGCGGCCGTAGTAGCCGTAGTAGAGGTGGCCGTGTGGGGAGTGGATGACAGGGATTCTTCCTGCGAGCCTGGCGGCGATCCGGCCAAGTGCGCCGGCCTTGGAGGTGTGGGTGTGGACGACATCGGGCCTGAGTTTCTTGAGGATGGTGCGGAGGCTGATGAGTGCGCGGAGGTCGTTGAGGGGCGAGATTTTTCTGAGGAGATGCGGGCACTGGGTGATGGTCATTCCGGGGGCCGGGGCGGGCTGGTCGGGTGTGCCGGCTGGCGGTGCGGTTTGGCCAGCAGGGGACGCGGGCAGTGGTCCGGCGATGAGGGTGAGGTCGAAGCGCGAGGGGTCGAGCCGTTCGCACAGGGCGCGGACCATGTTGGTTGAGCCGCCGGGTTCGAGTCGCGTGATGATTTGTGCTATTTTGAGTCGTCTGTTCATAAGTCAGTCAGCGCGGGTGGGCCGCGCGCTTGATCGCTTCGGCGGCCTGCTCAAGCCGTGCGATGGGGACAAGTGGATGACAGGGAATGAGGAGCAGGCGCGGGGCGACTTGTTCGGCGTTCGGGCACGGGCCGCCGCCGCAGCGGTCGGGCCCGAGGTCGTATGTTGCGCAGACGGTTCTGTCATAAAGTGTCGTGCATTCGAGGCCGGCGGTGAGCGCGGCGGCGAGCGCCTTGTTGCGGGCCGTGGGATCAGTCATCAGAAGCGGGATTTGGTTGTACGCGGGCACGGATTGTGGCAGGACGGCGGGCAGAGCAAGGCTGTTGGCGTCGTGCAGGATTTCGCGGACGCGGGCGGCGCGCTCGTTTCTGGCCGCCAGGATGCGTGGGAAGTTTCTGAGGATGGAACGGCCTGCTCCGGCCTGGGTGGCGGTGTAGGCGATGGGGTCAAAGCGTGGGTGAGGAGCGTCGTGCTTGAGGTTCTTGAGGAACGGGTGGGCGAGTGTGTAGAAGCAGGGGCGTACGGCGGCAGAGAGGCCGGCCAGGCGGAAGAATGGTGCGGTGCGGCGGATGAGGGATGAGGCGGGGAGCCGTCGGGCTTCGGCGTGGATGTCCTCGGCGAGCCGGTCGGTTTGTGTCATCCAGGCGCCGCCGCCGGCGGTGGAGAGGTTTTTTCCGCGGTTGAAGCTGATGAAACCGACATCTCCGAGTGTTCCGGCCTGTCGCCCGTGGATGGTTGCGCCCATGGCGGAAGCGGCGTCCTCGATGAGGAAGGCGCCGGCCGCTGCGGCAGCTTCGCGGGCGGCGGTCATGTCGCATGGTATGCCGAACATGTGGACGGCGACGATTGCGAGGGTGTTCGGGTTGGCCGCGTGGGGGGCTAGTGTCATATCCATGTTGAGGGTTTTGAGGGAGACGTCGACGAGGACGGGCTTGAGTCCGAGCTTGAGGATTGG
>CAYXNI010000150.1:0-6440 GCA_964466285.1 uncultured Planctomycetota bacterium
ATGCTCGGCGTGAGGTCGAACTCGTATTTGAGCCGCCGCGCACTGAATCCGGGCGTTTTACGGCGTTGGGCGAGCACCTGAGCCTCGGCGGCGGCGGACGTCTTGTGCGGGCACGTATAAGGGCGGCGGCTCTTGTCCTCGAGGCCTGAAGGGCCTTCCGCCTCGTAGCGCCTCCGCCACAGGCGGACCGTCTTCGGCGTGGTGCCGAACGCCCGTGCCGTCGGCTTGACGCCGAGTTCGATGGCCGAACTCACCATCACCTTGCGGTAATCAAACCGGTGGTTTTTCGAGCGGATCACTGTACAATACTCCACGGGGCACATCGCTTGGGTCCCTCCGTTTCCGTAACGGGGATTTCGGAAGGCCAGAGCATGTGCCCCTTTCTCCAGGACGTCAAGGGCGAACTCTTCGCACCGTCTTCGCATTCGGCGGTGCGTTGTGTGCCGCCAGATAGCGTTCCATCTCGGCCGCCAGCGCCCAGGACGACGTCTTCGCACGAGCACGCTCGCCGCCGACGAGACCCGCCGTCGGCCGCACGTTGTCCGGCACCGTGGAAGTCCGTTCGATGCTCGGTGCGAGCAGGCAGCTCTTTGCTCTGCGACGCCGAGCCGGACAGCGGGGTGGCGGCATGAGATTCTGGATATCCGTCTTCAGCTCGTGCCAGGACCGCTGTCCGAAGCACGCCAGCTTGACGACCGGCCAGGGATACCCCCTGGTGGCCGCGAGCGATGTGGCGGCTCCTCCGGTCGCCCTTCGGGCTCCCTCCGTCACCGCCACATCGCCTGCCCGCACGACCGCGTCTCGCTCAGGGAGGGGGGTACTATGTACCTGCGCTGTTCCGAATCTCAGAAAATCCCGGATTTCCCTGTGTCGTTGCTTCAAGCGCGGAAGGCCAATTTCCCGCGACCTCGTTAGCCGCAGTCCATGCCGACGCCACGCCGCCGTGGGCGCAGGCGTCACCATTGTAAAACGGGGCGGGCCCTGCTAAAGTGTTTGCATGAAAGCGCTCGTCCGATTCGGCATGGGCGACGATGACATCCGGCTAGAGGACGTCCCCGAACCGTCGCCCGCGCCCAACGAGGTCAAGATCGAGGTCAAGGCCGCCGGTGTCTGCGGGACCGACATCCACGGCCACCCCAGCGTCCGGCCGCCCGTCATCCTTGGCCACGAGCTCGGCGGCGTCATCGTCGAACTCGGCCGCGACTGCAAGACCCGCAAAGTCGGCGACCGCGTCATCAGCGAATGCGCCAAGTTCCTCTGCGGCAAGTGCCGCTTCTGCAAACAGGGCCTCGCCGCCCTCTGCCTCCGGCGGAAGGGCATGTCCTCGAGCGCCGACGGCTGCTTCGCACCATACGTCACCATCCTCGAACAGAGCACCCATCTCCTGCCCGAGCACACAAGCCTCGAAGCCGGCTCACTGTGCGAGCCGCTCGCCTGCGCGGTCCACGCCGTCATCGAGCAGGCCCGCGTCCAGCCCGGCGAATTCGTAGTCGTTGTCGGCCCGGGCGCGCTCGGTCTCCTCGTCACGCAATGCGCCGCCGCCCTGGCGGCGAAAACGGTCGTCGCAGGCACCAGCGCCGACAAGGACCGCCTGGCCCTCGCAAAACGCTTCGGCGCCGTCAAGACCGCAGACGCGACGGCCGAGGACCTTCCCGAACTCGTGCGCTCGATGACGGACGGCTATGGCGCCGACGTCGTGTTCGAGTGTTCCGGCGCACCGGCGGCCGTGCCCACCGCTCTCGCCTGCTGCCGCAAGCGCGCCCGATACATCCAGGCCGGCATCCTGCACAAAAACGTCTCGCTCGACTTCGACGACATCTTCTTCGTTCGCGAACTCTCCCTGATCGGCTCGCACACCTCGAACCCCTCCTCGTGGGACGAGGCGATGAAGCTCCTCGACGCTCACAAGGTCGACCTCCAGTCGCTCATCACCGCCGAGCTCCCCCTCGCCGACTGGCGCCGAGCCTTTGACCTGATGCGCACACGACAGGCGATCAAGGTGATCCTGAAACCGTGAACACAATCCCGGCCCCGCGCCCTCTTGTCATCCTGCTCATACTCGCCCTCACCGGCTGCGGCGAAGACCGCCATTCATCGCCGCACACCACCCCCGACACGAAGCCCGCCGCTGACCGCACCACATACGACGTGACGCCGAATTCTGAACAAACCGTTCCGCCCCAGTTCTCATTCCCGTGGTTCACCGGCGCCAAGTACGAACCGCTCTCTGCCCGCGTCCCGACGCCGCCGGGGTTCGAGCGGATCGCCGCCGAAAACACCAGCTTCGCCGCATGGCTACGCGCGCTCCCGATCCTGCCCGGCCGCCCGGACGTGCACCTCTTCGATGGCCGCAAGAAGGACAACCAGGACGCCCACCACGCCGTCCTCGCCGTCGATGTCGGCCCCGCCGACCTCCAGCAGTGCGCCGACGCCGTCATCCGCCTCCGCGCCGAGTACCTGCACGCACGCGGCCTCGACGACGCGATCACCTTCCGCTTCACCAGCGGCCACCTCGCCGAGTGGGCCAAGTGGCGTGACGGCTTCCGCCCGCAGGTCCGCGGCAACCAGGTCTCCTGGTCGAAGGCCGCCGCCGCCGGCCGCTCGTACGCCAACTTCCGCAGGTACCTCGACACCGTCTTCACCTACGCCGGCACCGCCTCGCTCAGCCGTGAGCTTGCCGCCGTCCCCGATCCCGCGCAGGTTCAGCCCGGCGACGTCTTCATCCAGGGCGGCCACCCCGGCCACGCCGTCATCGTCGTCGACGTCGCCGCCGACGCCGCCGGCCGACGCATCTTCCTCATCGCCCAAAGCTATATGCCCGCGCAGGAAATCCACCTGCTTCGCAACCCCGCTTCACCCGCTTGCCCCTGGTATCCCGCCGCCAGCGCCGGCACACTCGTCACGCCCGAATGGACCTTCCGTTACGAAGACCTCAGACGCTTCACAGCTCCACGCACTCCGTAAGCCCGCACGCTCGTTGTTGACCGCCTAAGCAACCGAACATATAATCCTGTCGTGGAAACCTCTCCGCAACTCAGAATGGTTCTGTCGGGCGAGTCATCCGGCGCCGGCGCCGCTTTTCTCCGGCTCACCCTGTGGGCGCTCTCGCTCGGTTACAGGTCCGTGATCGCCGTGCGCAACTTCCTCTATGACGAGGGCCTCCTCCCAGAGCACGCGGTGGACAAGCCGGTGATCTCCATCGGAAACATCACGGCCGGCGGCACCGGCAAGACGCCCGCCGTCGAATACGCCGTCAAGTGGTTCGCGGCCCATGGAACACGCCCCGCCATCCTCAGCCGGGGCTACCGGTCGAAAGACGGGCGGAACGACGAGGCGATACTCCTGGCCCTGCACCTGCCGGACATCCCGCACCGACAGCACAAGAACCGCTTCCGCGCCGCGATCCAGGCAATGAAGCTCGATCACGCAGACGTCCTCGTGCTCGACGACGGGTTCCAGCACCGCCGGCTCGCACGCTTCGCCAACGTCGTCCTCATCGACGCCACCTGCCCCTTCGGCTACGGACACCTGCTCCCCCGCGGCCTGCTCCGCGAGCCCGCAGGGAGCCTGAAGCGCGCCGACGCCCTGATCCTGACCCGGTGCGACCTCGTGGACCAAACATCCCTCTCCCGTCTGCTGGACCAGCTCGAAAGACTGGCACCCGGCACGCCGAAGGCCCTGTCCCGTCACAGGCCGACGGCGGTCGCGGCGTATCCGGACGGCGCTCCTGAACCCACGACGGCGCTCCACGGAAAGCGCGTCAGCCTGTTCTGCTCGATTGGGAACCCGGCCGCCTTCCGCCGAACTGTCGAGGCGCTCGGCACGAACGTCGAGCGCATCAGCGAGTTCCCCGACCACCACTGGTACACCGCGGCGGACGTCGCCGATATCCTTCGCACCGATAACCGCGATCCGGACGTGTTCGTGACCACCGAGAAAGACGCCGTCAAGCTGAGGGGCTTGTGGCCGGCCCAGAAACGCCTGATGGTCTTGCGAGTCGAAATGGAAATCCTTTCGGGCGAGAAGGCGCTGGAGGCGCTGTTCCACGAAGCCCTGCACGCCGCGACTTATGAAGAAAAAGAACAAAGATAAAGGCAAGGGCCTGCTCACCATCTGGGGCGAGTACCTGGCTGTCCGCGCATTCACTGCCATCTTGCGAGTTATGCCGGAGCGCGCGGCGGTTCTCCTCGGCAGAGCCCTTGGCAACGTGGCGTGGCGGGTGTATTCCGACAAGAGAATCCTCGCGCGCCAGAACATACAAAAGGCGATGCCGGAACTGCACCCCGACGAGGTCGACCGGCTGACCCGAAAGGCGTTCGTGAACATCAGCCTGAACGCTGTCGAGATGCTCTGGTCGCTGAAGCGCCTCGACAAGGCCCATGTCGAGCGCCGCATGGTCACGTCCGGCCTCGACGCCGTCCGCGGCCAGTTGGCCGAAGGGCGGGCAGTCCTCGCCTTCACCCTGCACCTGGGCAACTGGGAGTTTGCCGGCTCAGCCATGTCCATCCTGCTTGGCGGCCTCAGCGCCGTCGCCAAGCCGGCCGGCAACCCTTTGCTCGAACGCCTGCTCGATCGGCATCGCCGCCGGGTGGGGATACGCGCCTTGAGCACCGCCGAAGGCATCCGCCCGGTCGTCGCGGCCATCAAGGAAGGCCGGCTCGTCGCGATCCTCATGGACCAGCACGTGCGCACCGCGTGCACCGCAGCGAGCTTCTTCGGACGTGAAGCCGCAACCACCACCGTGCCCGCCGCGCTTGCCCTCAAGTTCCACCTGCCCGTCTTCCTCGCCTGCTCGTTTCGCCACGGCGAGACCTTTCGTCACACCGGCCTCGCCGACCCGGTCGAGCTGATTCGCACCGGCGATTACGAAGCCGACGTCCGCACCAATACGCAGCTCTTCAACGACAAGCTGGAACAAGTGATCCGCCAGCACCCGGAGCAGTGGCTCTGGCCGTACCGGCGCTGGCGCACCGCCGACAAGCGTGAAGAGCGCGAGAAGCTTGAGAAGGAGAACGCGAGCCTTGTCGAGTAAGCCGGGCACCCTTCGCCACGTCCAATACCTGGTCGAGTACGCCCTCGTCCGCGGGCTGTCGGGCATCGTCGGTCTTCTGCCCGAGCGGCTCGCGGTCGCTGCGGGCAAGACCCTCGGATTGCTCTACTGGTCGGTGGCGTTCTTCAGGCGGCGGGTCGCCCGGCAGAACATCGAAAAGGCGATGCCCGGCGAAATGACGCCCGGCGAGGTTCGACGCCTCGTGAAGCGGGTCTTCATCCACCTCGGCCTTACCGCGATCGAGGCGCTCTGGATCCGCAACCGCATCAACAAGGAGAACATCAAGGAGCGCTTTCCTGTGGAAGGCGCGGAAGCGGTCGGGCGCGAGCACGCCGCCGGACACGGCACCATCGGCTTCACCCCGCACCTCGGCAACTGGGAACTGTTCGGCGGGGCGATGGCCGTGCGGCTCGGCCGGCTCACCGCACTCGCCCGACCCACCAACAACCCCTTCGTCGAACGCTACACCACCCGGCTGCGCGAGCAGATGGGCATCAACGTCCTCAGCACCCGCGCGGGCGTCCGCCCGATGATTGCCGCACTCCGCAACGGCGACCCCCTCGCCATCCTGATCGACCAGCACGTCAACCGCGCCTTCGTGCCCGTGAAGTTCTTCGGACGCCACGCCGCAACCACCGCGGTCGTCGCCTCCCTTGCACTCCGCCTCAATCTTCCGGTTTTCGCCGCTTACTCCTTGCGCGACGGGTATACCTTCAGGCATCATGGATACGTTGAAGGCCCGCTCAACCTGATCCGCACCAG
Organism: uncultured Planctomycetota bacterium; assembly: GCA_964466285.1. Classification (GTDB taxonomy): domain Bacteria; phylum Planctomycetota; class PUPC01; order PUPC01; family PUPC01; genus CAYXNI01. Next base: position 5,813 of record CAYXNI010000150.1, read on the forward strand.
CGACAACCAGGCCGACGTGCGGACCAACACACAGCTCTTCAACGACAAGCTGGAGGAAATCATTCGCCGGCATCCCGAACAGTGGCTCTGGACCCACCGCCGCTGGAAGCTGGCCGACCGGCTCGCCAGGAGCCCGCAGAAGGAGAGCAGACCCGATGTCTGATAACCTCGTCCAACTCGTCCGCCGCCTCGGCAGCCCCACCGTCCTCGTCATCGGCGATCACATGCTCGACCGCTACATCTGGGGCTCCGCCGACCGGATCTCGCCCGAAGCGCCTATCCCCGTCCTTCGCGCCGACCTCGACCGCTTCGAGGAGAAGCCCGGCGGCGCTGCCAGCGTCGCCGCCGATGTCGCCGCTCTCGACGCAAAGCCCATCGCGGCCGGCGTGCTCGGCCACGACGACGAGGGCCGCTTGCTCCTCCAACTCCTCCGAGACCGCCGCATCAACACACGCGGCCTCATCGTCGACCGAAACCGCCCCACCACGCTCAAGACACGCATGATCGCGCGATCCCAGCAGATGCTCCGCGTCGACCGCGAGTCCACGGCGCCCCTTGACCCCAAGACCGAGGCAAAGCTCACCGCTTTCTGCCTCGCCGCGCTGCCCAGGGCCGACGCCGTGCTCAT
>CAYXNI010000151.1:0-6396 GCA_964466285.1 uncultured Planctomycetota bacterium
GGGCACGGTTTCGCCGACATCGTGCACGCGCTCCTTGCACACAAGGCCGCGGTCGACGCGCGGCGCGGCGACGACTCGACGCCGCTTCACCTGGCCACACAGTTCGGCCACCTTCCGGTCGTCAGGCTCCTCCTCGACGCCGAGGCCGATATCAACGCGGTTCGCAAGGATGGCTACACTCCCGTGCTGCTGGGGGTCCGGCACGGCCAGAAAGAAGTGCTCGCCCTGCTTGCCGACAAGGGGGCTAACCTGAACGCCTGCACGCCCGAAGGCCTCCCTCCGCTCCACATCGCGGCTGAGATGTCGGCCGGCGGGGCCAGGGAGCTCTTTCTCGACATCCTTCGGCTGCTTCTTGCCAAGGGCGCCGACGCCAAGGTCCTCGCCCCGGGTCGCGGCACCGTGCTGCACTGGGCCGCGCAGGCGAACCTCCGTCTCCCGCAGGCCGAGCTGTTCCTGACTTACGGCGCCGACGTGGGCGCGAAAATGGAAGACGGCTCCACGCCGCTTCACGTCGCGGCGCGCGCCGGAAGCGCCGACATCGTGAAGCTCCTCCTCGACAAAGGGGCGGACGTCAACGCCAGGAAAAAAGAAGACGACACCACTCCGTTGCACGAGGCCGCCAACGGAGGCACTGAGAAGGTCGTCAAACTCCTCCTTGCCAACGGCGCTCAAGTGGACGCCCGTGACTCGCTCGAGGCCACGCCCCTGCACCTGGCCGCTGCGAAGGGACACGTGGAGGCCGCCGCCCTGTTCCTGGCGAAAGGCTCCCAGGCCAACGCGAAGACGGCCGTGGGCTACACGCCGCTTCACCTGGCCGCCGTCAACGGACACGGCGACGTGATCCGTCTGCTCCTCAAGAACGGGGCCGAGATCAACGCCCGCATCGACGACGGCTCCACGCCGCTCCACCTCGCTGCCCGCAACAGCCACCGCGATGCCATCCGCGCGCTCCTTGCCGGCGGCGCCGACCGTGACGCCAAGGATAACGACGGGAAGACGCCCCTCGACCTGGTCGACCCCGCCGTCAGGGTCCTGTTCAACCCGAAGCCGGACACGAAGTAAGGCCGAGACCGGGCATGAAAAAGCGTGTGGACCGGCTGGGCCCACACGCTTCTCTTGTTATAGCTCGCGTTCGGCTATCTCGCCTTCCTCAGCTTCGCCGCCGTTTCGCCGCCGTTCAGCAGGTATAACAGCGGCAGCGGCCGGTCCACCCCCTCGATGAACTGCGCCCTTGCCTGCCAGGGCGTCACCGACAGCACGTTCGCCAGGTCCATCCAGTGCTCCAGCCGCCGAGGCTTCAGGTTCCAGACCATGTGGAAGTGGTTCGCCGGCGCATACTGCTTGTACTCGGCCATCGTCGCGTACTTCGGCACGACCCACGTGTGCGGCCACGTCGGCGTGCTCGTGTTCGCCACGGCCTTCGCGAGCTCGGCGGGCATGTCGTCCGTGACCGCCTCGTCCCAGATCAGGCTGAACATCCCGCTCATCTCGCTGTAGGCCAGGCGGCCCGCGATGCCCTCGATCCCGCCCGGCGTGAAGAACATCACGCTGTTCCCGCCGCCGGGGAAGTAGAACTCGTCCGCCAGCGGCATCCCGACCTTCTTCATGATATCCGCCGGCTTGTCGCCCGGCCTGCCGGCCCAGTCGAGGCTCGCCGAGCCGGAGTTGTCGCCGTCGACGAACCCGCGCTCCGCCCACAGGTTGTCTTTCGTGTACGCGATCCCCATCTTGTCCGCCAGCGCCTGAATCTCCCACGGCTCCCACACCTTGCGAAAGTCCATGAAGAGCGGCGGGTTGCCGCCCGACAGCCACGTCGTGAAGAGCATCGTTAGGAGGCCCTGCACGTCCGCCTCGGTCGCGAACGGCAGAGCCGGCTTCCGACCGTTGTGATCGAACGTCGAGTTGAACAGCGACTCCGCCGAATCCGCGATCGGCAGTGGGATTCCTCGCGGATCCGAGCCCCACTCAAGCTGGTTCATGAACCCGCCGCCCACCGCGTTCAGATCCGCCAGCAGATTCCGCATCACCAGGTACAGCGCCAGGCCCTTGTTGAACTTCTCGCCGTCCGCATCGTTCCGAAGCTGCAGCCGCTCGCCCAGGTTCCGCCCCACCCACCCGCGCAGCTTCTTCAGCTCCTTCTCGTCGTACGCCTTCTTGTTGAGCATGTCCGCCAGCAGCTTCATGTCCAGCCGCGTGATTTCCAGGCCGAACGTTCGCCTCGTGGGCAGCACGTGTGCGAGCGCCGTCTCCATCCCCATCGAGTCGTGCCCGAACACCGCCACGCGCCGGCCCTTGAGGCCCGCGTACGTCATCGCCGCGTAGCACCAGTCGACCAGCGCATCGGCCGTCGACTCCGTCATCTGCGGCTTCTGCCCGGTGTCGGGCCACGTGCCGACGTTCAGCGCCGCCAGGCGGCCCGACTGCGCCAGCGCTCCGTTGAGGGCATGGGCGTAGACCACCCCCGGCTTCGGCCCCGAGTTCCCGCACGTGATGTTGAACGGAATGTCCGGGGGCAGCTGCGACAGCAGGCTCATCACCGTCAACTGCGGAAACGCCCACGTGTCCGGCGCGCACACCACCGCATCCACGTTCGCTTCCTTGAACTGCCGCGCGACGATGTCAGCCTGCTTCTCGCCGTCCACCAGGAGCGGCGTCCACACCACGTCCACCGGCGTCCTGTCCGGCATCCGCACGCCCTTGGCAATCGCCTCCGCGACCATGCCGACGATATTGCTCGCCCGCTCGCGCGACGCCTTGTCGATCCGCGGGTCGCCCGTCGCGAACACCCCGAACCGCACCGCGTTCGCCTTGGCTTCCGTCGTTTCTTCCAGCTTCTTCGCCTTAGCCACTGCTCGCCTCCTTATCTTGTCTGCCGGGAGCAACACACGCTTTCCCGAACCATTCGCGTTCGGTTCCGGGACGGCCAAGAGCGCCCTGGTGGCGGGCCGTCCCTGGCCCCGCTCTTTGCGCCGATTAGCATCCCTTCGCCGCCGCCGAAAGTCAAGAACAAAGTGAGCGCAGGCCGACGCAGATTCGCGCAGATGAAGACAGATTTCCGCAGTCCGAATCTGCGGAAATCCATTTCGATCAGCGTTCATCTGCGTCTGGTCTTGGGAACGGCACGACGTGAAAGAACGCCCCTGTTCCTCTTTTACCCCTTCTTACGCCCCCGCCTCTTGCGGCCACCGCCCGGTCTGAGTATAATCCGCCCAGGCAAGGTGCCCCGCAGGAATTGCACTGGGAAGTGACGCTTGGCGCTCCTGGACAAGTTTTTTGCCTCGCGAGATTCCGGCCGCCCGGTTCTGCGGCAGATTGGCGGATGCAAGCTGCTGGAAAAACTGGCGGAAGGGCCGATGTCCACGATTTTCCTGGGCCAAGACTCCGCCGGCCAGCCGGTCGCGGTCAAGGTCCTCTCGGCTCACGGCAACCGAATCGCCGAAAAACTCTCGGTCAAGCTGGGCAAGCCATGGGAAGGCGAGCGGGCCATGTCCCTGACCCACCCGAATGTGGTCCGTACTTTCTCCTGCGGCAAGGAGAAGGGCAGCTACTGCATCGTGATGGAATACCTGCCCGGGGGCAACCTGGCCGAACATATCCGCGAGCGCACGCCGCGGGTCATGGCGCGGCGGCTCGACATCCTGCTCGCCGCCACAAATGGCCTTGCATACGTCCACGAAAAAGGCATAATCCATCGTGACATATGTCCGAAGAACCTGATGTTTGACAAGGAAGGCACGGTCAAGCTGATCGATTTCGGCGTGGCCATCCACAAGGAGGACCGGCTGAAGCCCGCGGAGGTCCGAACCGGCCGGCCCAGCTACCTGGCCCCCGAACTCATCCGCCACAACCACTTCAGCGTCCAGACCGATATCTATGCGTTCGGCGTGATGTTGTACGAGGCGTTCACCGGCCAGCGGCCCTTCCTGACCGACGATCGCGAGGAACTGATGAAGATGCACCTCCGGGCCGAGGTGATCGCACCCTCGAGGATCGACCCGGCCCTCCCCGCCGTGGTCGATCCCGTTGTCCTCAAGGCGCTGGACAAGCTCCCCCAGCAGCGGTATTCCTCGATGAGAGAAGTGATGGCCGCCCTGACCCGGCTGAAAGGCTTGGTCACGTAGGAAAGAGTCTTTGACATGATCGGCAGGATTCACAGGATCGTGCGGGTGCAAGGCATCGGACGACGCGAAGTGTTGCACGCCATCCGGCCGATCCGGCTGATCCTGTCAGAAGCTTTTTTCAATAACCGTCTGGAAGGAGTGTTGGACTTATGGCAAAAGAAATGACGGAAATCCGATGGCATGCCCGAGGCGGCCAGGGCGCCAAGACGGCCGCCACCCTCGTCGCCCAGGTGGCCCTCGAAGAGGGCAAGTGCAGCCAGGGCTTCCCCGAATACGGCCCCGAGCGAATGGGCGCGCCCATCCGCGGCTTCACCCGGATCAGCGGCCAGGCCATCCGCCTGCACTGCCCCATCGAACAGCCCGACGTGGTCGCCGTCCTGGACGAGACCCTCATCGGCGTGGCCAACATCACCGAAGGCGCGACCCCGGACACCGTCTTCCTCGTCAACTCCGCCGCCGAGCCCGCCGCCGTCCGCACAAGACTCAAGATCCAGGGCGGCAAGGTCTGGTGCGTCAACGCCACCAAGATCTCGCTCGACGAGATCGGACGGGACATCCCCAACACACCCATGATCGGCACCCTCATCCGCATCACCAAATGCATCTCGATGGACGCCATGAAAAAGGACGTCGAACACAAGTTCCTCAAGAAATTTGGCGAACGAGTCGTTCAAGGCAACGTCCGCGCCATTCAGCGCGCGTACGAGGAGGTAAAGTCCGAATGAGCAGAAAGCTACTCAGCTGGAAGGAAATGCCCATCGGCGGCATCATCCCCGAGGCGGGCAACAGCGACGAATACGAGACCGGCGGGTGGCGGACCTTCCGCCCCGTCCACGTCGCCGAGCGGTGCATCCACTGCCTCCGCTGCTGGATCCTCTGCCCCGACTCCTCGATCAAGGTCGTCGACGGCAAGATGGTCGGATTTGACTACGCCCACTGCAAGGGCTGCGGCATCTGCGCACGCGAATGCCCGCCCAAGTGTCACGCCATCGAGATGAAACTCGAAAGCGAATTCGAAACCAAGGAATAACCACTCTCACCATCACGGAGACCAGACATGGGCAAACTCGTTGGACTCACGGGCAACGACGCCGGAGCCGAGGCGCTCCGCCAAGTCAATCCCGACGTCGCGGCCGTCTTCCCCATCACGCCGCAGACCGAAATGATGCACAAGTTCGCCGAGTACGTCAACAACGGCCAGGTCGACACCGAGCTCGTCCCCGTCGAGTCCGAGCACAGCGCCCAGAGCGCCTGCTTCGGCTCCGCCGCCGCCGGCGCACGCACCGTCACCGCCACCTCGTCCCAGGGCCTCATGCTCATGGCCGAAATCTGCTACATCACCTCCTCGGCCCGGCTCCCCGTCGTCATGCCGGTCGTCAACCGGGCCATCAGCGGCCCCATCAATATCCACTGCGACCACAGCGACACCATGTCCTGCCGCGACTCCGGCTGGATCCAGATCTTCTGCGAGAACTCCCAGGAGGTCTACGACAGCACCATCCAGGCCTTCCGCATCGGCGAGCACAAGGACGTCCTCCTCCCCGTCATGGTCAACCTAGACGGCTTCATCATCAGCCACACGATGGAATCCGTCGAGCTGTGCGACCCAGCCGACGTCCAGAAGTTCGTCGGCCCCTACATGCCCGCCTACAGCCTGCTCGACACCGAGCACCCCGTCTCCGTCGGCCCGCTCCACCTGACCGACTACTACTTCGAGTGCAAGCGGCAGCAGGCCGAGGCGATGGAGAACGCCCGCCGCGTCGTCCCCGACGTCGGCAAAGAGTTCGGCAGGCTGACCGGCCGCGAATACGGCATCCTCGAAGAGTACAAGCTCGACGACGCCGACGTCGCCATCATCGCTCTCGGCTCCACCTGCGGGACGGCCAAGGTCGCCGCCGACCAGGCCCGCGCCAATGGCATTCGCGCCGGCGTCCTCAAAGTCCGCATGTTCCGCCCGTTCCCCGGCGACGAGATCGCCGCCGTCGTCAACCGCATCGGCACCGTCGCTGTCATGGACCGATCCATCTCCTTCGGCCTCAAGGGCGGCCCGCTCTTCAACGAAATCCGCTCCTTTGTCCCCGCCAACCTCGACGGCGGTAAAGTCCCGCAGCTGATCAGCTACGTCTACGGGCTCGGCGGCCGCGACATCAACGCAACCGAGATCGAGACCATCTTCGCCGAACTCGCCAAAATCAAGAAATCCGGCAACCCCGGCGAACTGTACCGCTACATCGGCCTGAGAGAATAAGTCCTATACGACCTATACGTCCTATGA
>CAYXNI010000152.1:0-6336 GCA_964466285.1 uncultured Planctomycetota bacterium
CGGCAGCCGCTCCGCGCGGTAGCTGTCATAATACGCCAGCGCCGAGCTAAACGCCGGGACGGGGATGCCGAGCTTCGTCGCCTCCACGATGACCTTCCGCCACTTGGCCTGCGCCTTGTGCACCACCCCCCTGAAATACTTGTCCAGGAGCAGGTTGGCCAGCCCCGAGTTGCGCTTGTACGCCTGCTTGATGCGCTCGAGGAACCGCGCCCGGATCACGCACCCGCCCCGCCAGATCATCGCGATCGCCCCCAGATCCAACTCCCACCCATACTCCCGCCCCGCCGCGGCCATCAGCGCGAACCCCTGCGCATAGCTGCACACCTTCGACGCGTACAAAGCTGCACGAATCGCCTCGACGAACTTCGCTCGGTCGCCCGTATATGCCGTCTTCCTCGGCCCGCGCAGCGCCTTCGACGCCGCCACGCGCTCCTCCTTCAACGCCGACATGCACCGTGCGAACACCGCCTCGGCGATGGTCGCCGCCGGCACCCCGAGATCCAGTGCACTCTCGCTCGTCCACTTGCCCGTCCCCTTCTGGCCCGCCTTGTCGAGGATGACCTCGACCATCGGCTTCCCCGTCTCGGCGTCGGCCGTCGCCAGAATCTCCGACGTGATCTGGATGAGATACGAATCGAGGTCCCCCTCGTTCCAGCTCTTGAAGACCTCGTGCATCTCCGACTCGGACATACCGAGCGCGTATTTCATGATGTAATACGCCTCGCTGATGAGCTGCATGTCGCCGTACTCGATTCCGTTGTGCACCATCTTCACATAGTGGCCGGCGCCGTCCGGCCCGATATACGTGCAGCACGGCTCGCCGTCCACCTGTGCCGCGATCTTCGTGAAAATCGGCTTGACGAGCGCCCATGCCTCGGGCTGCCCGCCGGGCATGATGCTCGGCCCGTGCAGCGCCCCCTCCTCGCCGCCCGACACCCCCGTACCGATGTAGAGAATCCCCTTCTCCGCCAGCCTCTTGTTCCGGCGGATCGTGTCCCCGAAGAACGAGTTGCCGCCGTCGATGATCAGCTCCCCCGGACTGAGGTGCGGCGCCAGCAGATCGACGAAGTCGTCCACAGGCTGCCCCGCCTTCACCATCAGCATGATCTTTCGCGGCGACGAGAGCGCCGCCACCAGCTCCGCGATGGACCGCGTCCCGATGATGTTCTTCCCCTTCGCCCGTCCCGCGACGAACGCGTCGACCTTCTCGACTGTCCGGTTGAACACCGCGACCGTGAAGCCCTTGCCCTCCGTATTCAGCGCCAGATTCTCGCCCATCACCGCCAGCCCGACCACCCCGATATCCGCCTTATCCACGGTGGACTCCTTACGGCTCGACACCGGCCCACGAAGCCCCTCCCTCTGCTCGCGTGTTAACATAGTCTTTTCACGCTACTGAGTCAACGGACGGGAAATACAGGCTCCGCACGCTTGACTTGGCGCCACCAGCCGCTAGAATCATTCTGTTGGCTTTCGCGAGCGTCACGCGCCCTCGAGTCCTCACCCGGAGACAGCCGCTGATGAGACATGTGTTCGTGTACGATTGCACGCTGCGCGACGGTACGCAGGGCGAAGGTGTCGTCTTTTCCGCCGAGGACAAGCTGCTCGTCGTGCAGCGGCTCGACGACATCGGCTTTGACTACGTCGAGGGCGGTTTCCCAGCTGCCAACCGCAAGGACGAACAGTTCTTCAAGGCTGCGCGGTCTCTTCGGCTCAAGCATGCAAAGCTCGTCGCGTTCACGAGCACGTGCAAGCCTCGCCAGAAGCCCGAGGAGCACCCCGGGCTCCGCCAGGTCGTCGAGGCCGGCGTCCCCGTCGGCACCGTTTTCGGCAAGAGCTCGGTCCTCCACGTCCGCAAGGTGCTCCGCACCACCGAGCCGGAGAACCTCCGCGTCATCGAGCGGTCCTGCGCGTTCACCAAGGCCCACGGCCTGGAGACCGTGTACGACGCGGAGCACTTCTTTGACGGCTACAAGCTCGACTCCGGCTACGCGCTGAGGACACTGGAGGCCGCGGTGAACGGCGGGGCCGACGTGCTGGTCCTGTGCGACACGAACGGCGGCACCCTGCCATGGGAGGTCGGCGAAATCGTCGACGCGGTCCGCGCCTGCTTCGACCTCCCGCTGGGCATCCACACGCACAACGACGCCGGGACGGCCGTCGCCTCGTCGCTGGCCGCCATCCAGCACGGCTGCTCGCACGTGCAGGGCACGGTCAACGGCTACGGCGAGCGGTGCGGCAACGCCGACCTGTGCTCGGTCATTCCCGGAATCGAACTCAAACTCGGCTGGCACGCCATCGGACCCCGCCATCTCCGGCGGCTGCGGGACCTCTCCCGCTACGTCAGCGAGCTGGCCAACCTCTCGCACCCGCGGAACCTGCCCTATGTGGGTGAAAGCGCCTTCGCACACAAGGGCGGCATGCACATCGACGCCGTGCGGAAGGATTCCACGACCTTTGAGCACGTCCCGCCCGAGTCCGTGGGCAACCGTCGGCGCCTCCTCATTTCCGAACACGCCGGCCGCTCCAGCATGCTCGATGTCGCGGCCAAATACCGCGCCCGCCTGAACAAGGACTCGCCCGAGATCAGGTCGCTCGTCAACGAACTGGGCGACCTCGAAAGCAAGGGCTATCAATACGAGGGGGCCGAGGGCTCGTTCGAGCTCCTCATGCGCAAGGCCTTCGGACGCCGCAAGGAGCTCTTTCACCGGTGCGGGTTCCGCATCATCACAGAGCGGCGCGAAGACGGATCCCTGATCTCCGAAGCGACCGTCAAGGTCCGGCTCGGCGGGCGCGAGGTCCACACCGCAGCAGAAGGCAACGGCCCCGTGAACGCCATCGATCGCGCCCTCAAGAAGGCCCTGACCGAATTCTATCCCGATATCAGGAACATCTCGCTGACCGACTACAAAGTCCGCGTCCTCGACACTGGGTTCGGAACCGCCGGCGACGTGCGAGTCCTCATCGAATCCACCGACGGATACCACAAGTGGGGGACCGTCGGCGTCTCGCAAAACATCATCGAAGCCAGCTATCAGGCGCTCCTTGACGCGATTGAATATGGTTTGACGCTGGTCAGGCACAGAAAAGGGGACCGATTCGACTCCTCACGAGAATAGCTCCACCCTCCCCGCATCGGCGTCTCGCACCTGGAAACAAACAGACGATGTGGTTTTTCGTCCGTCACCATGATGCTCAAAAGCAACATGCGATCACCAGCCGCGCGAGAAGCCGTCGACGCCCGACTTGATAACCGACAGAGGCACAACGAGTTATGTTTATCCCGAAAAAGACGGGAAGTTGCCCTACGGACGGGCACGGGATTTGCTTTGTGAAGGCCGAGCGCATGGGAAGTGTGGTGCAAAACCTGGGAGGGATTTTGCAATGTGTAGATGCCGAGCCGCCGAGGAGGTCTTATGTCACAGCTAGGACCCGACAAACGGCGAGACAAACGGCTGCAATTGACGTTGCCGGTCAAGTTCTTCGTCGGACCGGACAAGCTGGCCCCCTGTGACGGGGTCACCCATAACGTGAGCTCGGGCGGGGTGTACTTCGAAGCCCCGGCAGACAGGCTCAACGCCCCGGGACCGCTTTCCTTGCGGATCGGCGTACCGGCTCACCAAGACGAAGACAAGCCCAACCTCACCCTCGTTGGGCACGGCGTGGTGTGTCGGGTTGAGAAGCTTGACCCATCTCGCGTGGTTGGCTCCTGGCCAGAGTCCTACTTGGCTCGCGGCATTTGTGGAGTCGCCCTCCAGTTCCAGAACCGCCCCACCGTTGAGCTCCGGTCATTGGAAGGCCTTCTGTGGGAAGACCACGATCACCGGGGCTGACGGGAAGCCGATGAACGGAACGGCGGGCTCGCGCGCCATGTGCCCCAAAAGCACTATGGCGTAACTTGTCTCGCTGCAAGAGGTAGTGAAACATCCCGGGCCGAGGCGGCCGGCCGCGTTGTTTTTTCGCAACGCGGCAGAATCCGGCCCGGAGCCAACGAAGTAATGAGGGGCAGACGTAATGTTTGACACTGTCGAAAGTTGAGGTAGAATACTATTAGCGGTCAGCTTTCCGTCCGAGCCGGCATGACATTTGCGGCACAAGACATTCTAGCGGCGGCGGAGGGAGGATAAGGAGAAACGGAATGCCAGAACCAATCACGATGGCGGTAATGGGCGGCGGTATTACCGGCCTGACCCTCCGGTTCGCGCGGCGCGGATTCCGCGAGATCAAGCGAGCCCTCGACATCCTTGGAGCCTGCCTGCTCCTGCTCGTTCTCGGCCCCGTGACGCTCTTTTTCGCCGCGCTCGTCAAGCTCACCAGCAAGGGGCCTGCCCTGTTCAAGCAGATCCGAGTGGGCCAGGGCGGCAGGTTCTTCCATATACTCAAGCTCCGCACGATGCGGGCAGACGCCGAGAAGACCAGCGGCCCAGTCTGGGCCCGCAAGCGCGACAGCCGCGTCACGCGCCTCGGCCTCTTCCTCCGCAAGACCCACATCGACGAGTTCCCGCAACTCATCAACGTCCTTCGCGGTGAGATGAGCCTGATCGGCCCGCGCCCCGAGCGGCCGTTCTTCGTCAACCGCTTCCGCCGCGAAATCCCCAACTACGAGCAGCGGCTCGTCGTCAAGCCCGGCATCACCGGGCTCGCACAGGTCCGCTACAAATACGACGAAAGCCTCACCGACGTCCGTAACAAGCTCACCTACGACCTCGTTTACGTCAAGCGCATGTCCTGGTCCATGGACTTCCGTATTCTCTTCTGGACCTTTGGAACGGTCAGCGGCCACAACGCCAACTGAGCGTCACACCGCGCAGGCCCGCACGCTTACCCTGCTGTTTTCTCTTTTTCCTCTTTCGCCGCTTCGACCTCAGCCCTGTCCATCTCGAGGTAGCGGCGTTCCTGCTACTCCTCGCTCGCCTCCATCGCCAACGCGGTCAGAGGCCGCTTCTCGGGCTGGATGGAGTCCTCGGAAGGAACACCAGCGGCAAGATCGCGTTCGGCCGCCTCAAATAGCCCGCTTCCAAACAGTCGCCATTTGCTCTGTGTAGAAGCAACGTGATAATGTCCTATTGGAGCAAAGCAAAATGTCCTCTAAGGCGGGGACAATTCCAGTGAGAAGTTGCCCATGGGAAGCCAAGAGAGGACGGGGTGTATGAGTGTACCGGACGCGTTGCGTGCTGGAACGTGTCAGCAGTTGATCGAGGGCAAGTTTGACGGAGGTCGAGGCGGCGGAGCGGCCGCTGGGCTTCGGGTGCGAGGAGGACGCGTCCAGTTGGTCTTGACCCTGGCCATCGTTCCTTCAAATGCTGAACCCGACACGACAGCCTACTTCCTTGGCGGGGTCACAAATCACGCCCACCAGGCCGCCGACCGCGCCGTCGGGCTTGATGAGCGGCGTTTTCTTGAAGACAACGTGACGCACGGTGCCGTCGCCGCGTCTCGCGCGGCACTCGTACGCGTGAGTTTGCCGCCCGGCAGGCAGATCGCCATCCAGTTCCAGATACTTGTCCAGTTCCCCCAGGGTCACGTCGTACGCCGATCCTCCGATGATCTTCTTCCTGGGCATGCCCACGAAGGCGGCAAAGGCTTCGTTGCACCCCAGATACACGCCATTGGTGTCCTTGAAAAATACCGGGGCCGGAATGCCGTCGATGATCGCCTGGAGAAACTGCTCGTGTTCGCGCACGGCCTGCTCCGCCCGCTTACGCTCGGTGATGTCATCCATGATTTCCACCGCCGCGATTGGGCGTCCATCTTCATCATTCAGGGCAGCCGAAGTGAGCCGATAGTGGCGCAGGCCGTTCGGCGTCAACCTGTCGGCCACTGATTCGTGTTTGCGGCCGTCGGCCAGGGTCTGCCGCGTCGGGCAGCGCAGACACGGGCCGTCTCCCGATGGGTTCCCGTACGCCATGTAGCAGATGGGCTGCTTCGATAGATCGAGGCCGGGAAACCATAACTCCATCGTCTTGTTCACGGCCATGATCCGCATGTCCGGGCCAATGAGGGCCACGCCGACGCCCACGTTGTCGACGACCGCTTGCGCGTGGTTTCGAAAGCCGCGAAGCGCCTTTTCGCTCCGCTTTTGCGCCTTGACGCTCTCCTGCAGCGCCTCGTTGGAAATCTTCACCTGTCGAACGATGCTGTAGTGCGAACCGGCAATGCGCATGTACACGAGCGGGGCACTGAGGGCCACCAGGAGGATGGGGTCCAAGACCGCGCCGAGATCGCTCTGCACGTTGAGCCGCCAGAGCATGATCATGCTGATGACCCGGCACACCGCAACGACCAGCATTATCTTGATGAAGAGCACAATCACGTTTCTCACATTCATTCCTCCTG
>CAYXNI010000153.1:0-6315 GCA_964466285.1 uncultured Planctomycetota bacterium
GGCAAGGTGGTGATCGAGGAGCCGATCGCCGGCCTGAAGGAATCGTGGCAAGCACCGCTCCGATGGTGAGAAAATCGAATGCCTCTCGCAAATAAGAACACAAGAAGAACGTCCGATTTTCAGGGGGTGCAACGCGCTCAAGGCCGGCCCGCCGATGTGAAGATCGGCAAGGTTCGGCCGGGCAAGGACAAGAGGATGAGCGTGAAGGCCCCGACTAACGCCAAGGATATTTCGGCGATCCTTCGCGCTCTGCGGCAAAGGCGGCCGTGATCCGGCGCTGATTCAGGGAGAGGACATGGCAGTAAAGACGCTCATTCTTCGGACGGCGGGAACGAACTGCGATCTCGAGACGAAGTTCGCGTTCGAACGGGCGGGCTCGCAGGTCGGCCGGCTCCATGTGAACCGGGAGAACGAGAACCCGGCGCTGCTGGCCGAGTACCAGATCCTGGCGCTGCCGGGCGGGTTCAGCTACGGCGACGACATCGCTGCGGGGAAGATCCACGCGAACGAGCTGCGCATGAAGCTGGGCGACCAGCTCAAGCAGTTTGTCGACGCGGGCAAGCTGGTGATCGGGATCTGCAACGGGTTCCAGGTGCTCGTGAAGACGGGCCTGCTCCCGGGCCCATTCAGCCGCGAGGCCGAGCAGATCGTCACGCTCACCTTTAACGGCTCGAACAAGTTCGAGGACCGGTGGATTTACCTGCGGGCGGACTCGGACAAGTCGCCGTTCATCCGCAAGGGCCAGATGCTTGAGCTTCCGATCGCGCACGGCGAGGGCAAGTTCCTGACGAAGGACGCCGCCACGCTCGACGCGATCGGGGCGAACGGGCAGGTCGTCTTCCGCTACGTCAATGCGAACGGCGAGGCCGGCCAGCCGTATCCGGCCAACCCGAACGGTTCGGTGGACGACATCGCGGGCATCTGCGACACGACCGGCCGGGTGCTGGGCCTGATGCCGCACCCCGAGCGGCACTGCCTGCCCACCCAGCATCCGCGCTGGACGCGCGAGGGCCTTAAGCCCGAAGGGGACGGAATGCAGATGTTCCGGAATGCTGCAAAATATTTCGCGTAGAGAAGGAGACGCGGGTCACCGCCGTCTGTACGCGTCGCGCCGCAGGTCGATGGTGAGCAGGTAGACGAGGTGCTCTTCATCGTCGGCGGCGTAGAACAGGCGGAAACGACCGATGCGATACCGCCAGACGTCCGGCGAATAGTCGCGGAGCTTGCGGGTGTTGGCCCCGAAGAACGGTTCACGTCGGAGTTGGGGGTAGACGTATCGGTCGAGCTTGTTCCGAATGAAGTGCGCGTCTCTGGCGGACAGCTTTGCGAGTTGCTTGCGGAACTCGTCTGTCTCGAATATGCGGTAGTCAGGCAAAATGGCCGCGCCTCGCCTTGGCGTCCTTCAGTCCCCGATTGAGACTGCGATTCAGGCTGGTGTTTTCGCGAATCTCGTTCATCTCGAACTCGTCGACGAACTGAGCGCTCTCGACGAACCGCAATGCAGCCGTCTCGATGAAGTTCGAGATCGGGCGGTTGTCCTGCTCCGCGAGCCGTCGAAGCCGCCGATACACCGTATCGTCAAGCCTGAGCGTCACTGTCTTAGACACATTTATCCTCCTATTCTACCTCATAGAATACAATAGAATACAGGAGAAAGCAAGCGCTACATGTCCGTACATGTCCCGCACCCGCCTCAGGCCCGAGGGCGACGGCATGCAGATGTTCCGAAACGCGGTCCGATACTTCGCCTGATTCACCACGAAGAACACGAGATTCACGAAGAGGATTCTTTCGCTTCGCCAAAGGCGAAGTCAAGAGAGGCTCCTTCGTACTACAAGCGGGCAAAACTTTCCTCTTTTGAAAAGTTTTCTGGCCGCGCCCCAAGGCCGAAGTCCCAGCGCCGTTCCGGACTCCTTGGCGTCTTGGCGGTTCGTTCCCTCTTCCCCGCCTTTTTTGGTTGCGGTCTGTGGCCGCGTCGTGCACTTCGTGGTGCAGACTCGGGATATGCCCGAGCGGTGGGATTGCATGCCGGCGGCTGAGAATCATGCAGAGCTACAGAGGGTCCCCGTTATATCGATTCGCCGCATTCCCATAGATCATGCTTCGTATATAGTGCAACGGCGCGAACCAGGTGCGCTGTCAAGCGTCGCCTGCATTCGCCTTGTTGGCCGCTCTGCCTGCTCCTGTCAGGCGCAGAACAAGTGCATCCTCGAATGCGTCGAGATTGGTCCAGTCAAAGGCAACGTTGACAGGCGTTCCCTGATTGTCCTGAACGGTGAACCCATCGTCGGTGACTCGAAGGCGCATCTTCCTCATGTCAAGAAACTCAGTCGAGCAGGCAAGATGCACGGCCACAGTATCGAAGAGAATGCTGCTTTCGACGTCGGGCTTGCCGTTGAGCCAAATGCGGTAGTTTTCTATCACTGCCTGCGTCAGCGGATCGCGGCTTCCAGTGATGGCGGCATATTTGGGTCCGCGAAGCCGGACCTGGCCGCACGTGTCGAGAGGTGTAATGGTCACGTCGAGCCAGTGTGCCCCAAAGACAGTTTGGCAGGCCTTCACGTCCTGCGCGACGTTGTATTCGGCAATCGCGCCCTCACCTCCGTCATGGTGTCTGCGGATGCTGCCATGCATCCCGACGAAGCGAGTCTTTGGGGCAACATGGGGTGCCTGGCGAAGAACCTGAGCGATATTCGGCAGCGGGCCTATGCAGATCAAGGACATGGGAACCGGAGACGTCTCGATCGTCTCGATGATGGCATGGACGCCGTCTCGATGAAGTGTCCCTGGATACGAGTCCAGTTCGTAGCCATCAACCCATCGGGATTGAGGCCCCCTCTCGTCCGTCTGCTTGATTCCGATCCCGACGGGAACATCGGTTCGTCCCGCAACTTCGAGCAGCCGCGCAATGATTGCGGCTCGGTATTCGGTATTTCCCGTGTCGGAAACAACAAGTCGAACGTCCAATTCCGGACACCTGAGCAGCATTGCCAGCGCCCAGGTGTCGTCGATGTCGCTCCCGATATCCGTGTCAAGAATGACCGGAATCCGCTTAATTCGCTGATTCATCTTGCTCCATCTTCGTTTGGCCAACTACGTCTTACATGATTTCTGCATAAGACCTATGAATGGCCGACACAGCCATCCGATACAGGTGCTGTGCGCGACATGCAAGTGATTGAGCGTCAGTACCTTAGTTGCCGTTTTCGTCGCTCCCTGAACACTTACATGGTTTTCCATATAAGACGCATGCCGTTCACCTGCATCATGCCCGGTCAACGGTGCCGAACTCTGCGGGACTACGCGTAGATCATCGTGGTTCTCACGCCCTTGATGACCGAGCAGTTCCTGAACGGTGCGGATGTGGTAGCCGCCTTCCATGAGATCGGTTGCGAATGAATCACGAGTATTCTCCGCCAACGCGGATCAGGCGCGGCTATTTGCCGTCGCCTGCATCCGCTTTGTTCGGTCTTGCGTTTTGCCCCTCAAGATTCTCTTCGTGCTTGATGACAGCTTCACTGTGCGCGCGTTCTCCGCCGTACCCGGCGCTGCGCTGGTCGAGTTCGGCTATGCGATGAGATAGACCGTAAAGGATCAGGGTATCCCCTGCGCGTATCTGGTCACTGGCGCGGGGTCCGCCGATGTAGGGGCCGTCGGCACGTTGAATGCCGAGAACAAGTACTCCCTCTTTGGGTAGCGCAGCCTCGATCAAAGACTTGCCGTCAAGCCAATCACCAGGCTCGATTTTCATCTCGGTTACGGCATAGCCATTCTGAAGTTGAAGCACCGCCACGTAGTCCGTCACATCCAACTTGGTCCATTTCCTCAATCCCAAAGCAATCAGCCGATTCAGATGATATTCCACCCGGCGGCTCGTCGCGAGAATGCCAAGCGCTATCGCCCCTCCAGCCAACATCAAGGCATACCACCACCATTCCTCGGCCTTGGCAGTGTTGATCAGGGAAAGCACTGTGGTGGCAACAACGGTCGCAATCCCAATATTCCCCAGCAACATGAGCAGCATGATGATTCGCCGTCGCACAGGGTGATTGACGACGGCCTCTGATTCACTGGTGGTAAAGCCGGATCCCGTGAAGGCTGAACGCGCCTGGAAACGTGCAGACTCGCGCGACAAGCCGGTCAGCATTAAGGCCATGGCAGCAATTCTCGTAACGAGCAGAGATAGCGTCGCGAGGATGAGCAATGACAGGATCGCAATCATGTCCTGATAGCTGCCTCAGTCACCATTATGGGATTGAACGATCGTCTTGGGCCGACACGTTAGACATGTTTCCTGGCCCTTCCGCAACAGTTACATGGCTTTCTGTGTAAGACGCGTGCCGTTCGCCTGCATCCTGCCCGGTCAACGGTGCCAAACTCTGCGGGGCGACGCCACTATTATAGCGGCTCGAGAGGCGCAATTGTTCGCAATTTTCCACGACAAACCCACGCATGGCCGCAGCGCTACAGCGTATCCAGGGGACTTCGCACGCCTTTGCCGCCGCGGTTCGGCACGTGGGTGTGTGTAGATCATCGTGGTTCTCACGTCCTTATGGCCGAGCAGTTTCTCAACGGTGCGGATGTGGTAGCCGCACGACTATTCCCGGCCGGAATGGCGGGATTGCATGTCTGCGGTGGTAATGCCGAGCTTGTCCTGGAGCATGCGGCAGATGCAGTCGCACGTGACGAGGAGGCATTCCTCGAACAGGCTGCGGAGGGTGTGGGGCGAGTGTTCGGGCAGGGTGACGTGTGCGGGGATGTGGATGACTGAATCGGCGAGCTTGGCCATCGCGGAGCATGGATCGGCGGTGATGAGCGTGACGGAGGCGCCGGACGAGCGTGCGTCGGCGGCGTGTCTGAGCGGCACGGACGTGCGGCCGGAGCCTGAAGCGGCGAGGACGAGGCCGCCCGTTCGCAGGGCAGGGCAGCCGGCCGCGCCAAGTGTGTGGGCCTCGATGCCGAGGTGCCCGAGACGGATGGCCATGGCGTTGAGGACAGCGCCGGTTCGCCCGCTGCCGAGCAGGAACACCTGCCGGCGCGATGCGAGCTGGCCGACCAGTGCCGACACCTGTGCGGCGTCGACGGCGGCGAGGCACTTTGAAACGTCGGCGAGGACGTCGCGGCTGAGTTCGTCGAAGTTCATACCGCTATCGTAGCAGGCCGCGCCAGCCTGTCAACGGCCAGATGACGGCCAGATGAGCGGGGACCGGGGAGGGCGACCCGACGGGTTCGCCTCTACGCGGATTGTTCGGAGGCCGGGGCCTTGATCGTGTAGAGCCACCATCGGGCCTTCCGGTCGCGGCCGGAACGGGGCTGGCGCTCGAAGTAGACTTTCATTTCCTCGCCGGTCGCGGTGCGCAGGCGGAACCAGTGTTTGCGGACGTATCGTTCGTCGCTGCCGCTCTTGCAGGGGCCGGTGTCCTTCCATTTTTCGAGGAGTTGGGCGACCTCGTATTCGTTTTGGCGCCAGGTGAACCGGCGTGGCAGGCCGGGTTCGCCCGCCGCCATGCTCCGTGCGTCGGCGGTGCCGTGCACCGGGCGGATTTCTTCGCTGATGAATGTTTCGGACATGCGCGGTTCCTTTCGCCGCCGGCTCCGCAGGTGCCCGGTGTCTGGCGGCAGGGGGCAGTATACTTCAATTACCGGCGTCTTGCACGGGTCGCGTCCAGCGGTCTTGAATGCCGGATGGGGGCGGGTACAATGGCGTAATGGACGAGCAGAAACTGGACAAGATTCTCGCCACGTTGCCGTACCAACGCGTCGCGGTGGTGGGCGACCTGTGCGTCGACCGGTATTTCGACATTGACCCCGACATCCTCGACCGCTCGAACGAGACGGAACTGCCGATTCACCAGGTGACCGGGGTTCGGTCGGAACCGGGCGGAGCGGCGAACGTGGTGCAGAACCTGGCCTCGCTCGGCGTGGGGGAGGTCTACCCGGTCGGCTTTGTGGGCACGGACGGCGAGGGCTACGAACTGGGGCGGGCGTTCGAGTCGCTCGGGGTCAAGTGCGATTTTCTGCGGCGGAGCAGTACGCGGCCCACGGGGGTGTACGTGAAGCCGCTGGTCGTGCGGCCGGGCCGGCGGCCGGAAGAGCTGAATCGGTTCGACATCTTTGCCCGCGCTCCGCTCGCCGAGGACGAGGAGGACGAGCTGCTGTCGGACGTGCGCGCGGCGTATGACGAGATGCTGGCCAAGTGCACCCATCCTGATGACGTGGCTTTGTTGCACGAGTCTTTCACGAAGGCCATGCAGAGTTGCTCCGTCTATCAGCTTGAACATCGGATTGTGCGGCCTGACGGCAGTGTGCGCTGGG
>CAYXNI010000154.1:0-6303 GCA_964466285.1 uncultured Planctomycetota bacterium
AGCCCGGCTCGCCCCGGCAGCAGCCGCCGCAGCGCTGACACTCGAACTTCAGGCCCTGCTCGCACCACAACTTCTTTCTCGCCAGCTTCGGGCTCCTCTCTCGTAGGCATTACTTGGACGGCCTGCGGAACAGGCGGTCGAGCAGTCTGTGTTTCCGCTTTGGCTGGGGGCTTTCTTGTTCCCCGGCCGCGGGCGGGCCGCCGTCCACCCGGTCTGCCTGGGTCGCGCGCTCGATCGACTTGAGGAGCGAGGAGAACTGAGAGCTTTCGCTGGCATCGTGCGTATCTTCTTGCTTGGCTGACGGCGTGTCCGAATGACGCACGACGCATCGGCTGCAGAACAGACGGCCTCCGATGTCCGTGGCGTCGCCGTCGGACAGGGCGTTCTCGGACAGTTGCCGGCCGCACTGGGCGCAGGCCGGAGGCTTCCGCCCCTGTGCAACGGGCTCCTCCGCGTCCGGCAGTGCGAGCTTGAGAGTCGGGCCGTCGAGAGCCTCCCGTCGAGCGGCCGGGCCGAACGATTCGCCGTGGGAACATGACGGCGGGCCTTCCGCGGGGCGCTGGGCGGGTTCCTCGTCAGGCCGGGTTCTGGCGCTCCCGGGGGCGGGCTGTTCAGAGATGACCCTTGTTCCGTCCGGATCCGGGCCTGATCCGACCTCTTCGGTGAACTTGTAAACTGTGTTCCCGATTCGAATCACGTCGCCGGGCACAAGTGTGACGTGGGTGATCCGCTGGCGGTTGACGTAAGTCCCGTTGGTGCTGTCGAGGTCCCGGGCCGTCCATCCTTTCTCGTCCCGGCTGATCGAACAGTGCTGGCGAGAGGCCCGGCTGTCGGCCAAGTGAATGTCGGCCTTTGACGACCGCCCAAGAATGACGGTGCGGGTGTCGTCGAGCGGGTAGGCCTCGTTCACGTTGGGACCGCGCGTGACGGTCAGTTTCGCCGGCATGCTTAACTCCTTTACGGAGGTATCCTAGCAACGGGACGCGGGCGCTGCAAGTGCTTGTTGCGGCTAATGGGAAGCGCTACAATGGGTCAGTTCAGCACGGGCGCGTGCCCGCAAAATCTGATTTCTCGTTACGATAGCCTGTGTCGAGGAAGCGGCCCGGATTGAAGTTGCTTGTGATCGAACCTCGCGGCTTGTTCCCTTGCGACTCGGGCGCCAAGGTCCTGAGCAGCGATCTGATCCGCCCGTTCAGCCGCCAACACAATTTGACTCCTGTTGTG
Source organism: uncultured Planctomycetota bacterium (assembly GCA_964466285.1). GTDB lineage: Bacteria > Planctomycetota > PUPC01 > PUPC01 > PUPC01 > CAYXNI01. The sequence goes on from CAYXNI010000154.1 coordinate 1,225, forward strand.
AATATTGATGCTGCGGGGCTCCCTGTCCGAAGAGTCGGATCATTTCCCGGGCGTCCGGCTTATTCTGTTGGCCGGAGGGGAGATGATCGGCTGCGCCGATGGAATAACCAGCATACCCGCGTTGAGAGTTGTGCTGAGTTGTATCAGCCGCTCTGTGGGGCCAAAGCATCGGCTCAGCCAGCGAGGAAATGAAGTGATGGACGAGCAACGCCCGCGGATTCTGCTCATGTGTCATGGCGACGCCTCCCTGGACCGGCAGGTTATGCCGCGATGGATCGCTTCATTCGCCACGCTCGCTGGCATCATTAGCATCCGCGAACCACGCGCGGCCAAGATACGGCGCGCGAGGCGTGAATGGACGCGGTCCGGGCTGATCAAGTTCCTGGATGTCGTCGCGTTCCGGCTATTCTATCGGCTGTTCCTGGCTAGGAAGGACCTGAGGCGGGAAGAGCAGATGATTCGTGAGCTGAGCAAGCGGTATGCGGATATCGCGCCTGACGTACCTGTCCTCGATGTGGAATCGCCAAATTCTAACCAATGCCAGAAATTCGTCGAACGATGTCGGCCGAACCTGATGATCGCCCGCGCGAAATTCATCCTGAGGGAAAAGATCTTCACTATTCCGACTTACGGGACGCTGGTCATGCACCCGGGAATCTGCCCAGAATACCGCAACTCGCACGGGTGTTTCTGGGCCCTTGCGATGCATGATATTGGGAAGGTTGGGATGTCGCTCCTGCGGATCGATCCGGGAATTGACACTGGTCCGATCTTCGGATACTTCAGCTATCCGTTCGACGATCGGAATGAGTCGCACATTGTGATCCAGGCGCGGGTGGTGTACGACAACCTGGACCGAATCGCCACCAAACTGCTTGAAGTCGCCGCCGGCACGGCTCAGGCGATCGACACCTCGGGCCGTCCATCCGCCGAATGGGGACAGCCAACGCTTACGGCGTATTTGCGTTGGAAGGGTCACGCCAGGAGGAGGGCACGTTGCCGACAGTGACGCTGCTTTACCATGACGTAGTGGAGGCGGGCTCACCGCATTCGAGCGGCTTTACCGGCGCGGACGCCGATGCGTACAAGTTGGCGTGGCCCGAGTTTGACCGCCATCTGCGAGTCCTGGCAGATATCGGTCGCGCTCCGTCGCTGGTGACGGCGTCGTATCACTTGGCCGACGAGTTTATGCTGACGTTCGACGATGGCGGAATTTCCGCGCAACGCATTGCTCGGGCTCTCGAACAACGCGGCTGGCCAGGTCATTTCTTCGCGACCGTCGACTACATCGGGACGCCGGGATTTATGGATGCGGCGCGGATTCGCACACTGACAGAGGCCGGACATGTAGTCGGAAGTCACTCCTGTTCCCACCCCCTACGGATGGCTCGGCAGAGCGGTTCGCAGCTACACGAGGAGTGGCATCGGAGCGTTGCGACTCTGTCGGATATCGTCGGCAGCCCTGTTATCACCGCCTCGATTCCCGGTGGCGCGTATTCCAGACAGGTGGCTGTAGCCGCGGCGGCGGAAGGCATTCGATGGTTGTTCACCTCGGAGCCAACAACGCGGGTTGGAGAGGTGGATGGGTGTTTTGTGGTCGGGCGATACACTATAATGGCGGGAACGCCAGCCGGTGTGGCAAAGCAGATTGCCGAAGGAGTTTGGCTGCCCCGGTACAAGCAGTGGGTCTGGTGGAACGCGAAGAAGATTATGAAGAGACTGGGCGGCGAGATTTATCTCGCCGCGCGCCGGAAGCTTATGGAAGGCCGGCGCGGTGGCCATCGCGCGGCAGATGAGGAGCGGTCATGACCTCGGTCGTCACAGCCAGACTCAATCTCCTCGTGGTGGAGCCGCGGAACCTTTTTCCTCGCGATGCCGGAGCGCGGATTCTCAGCGGCAACGTGCTCGCCCACCTGACCCGACATCACAACGTGACGGTGATCGTCAATATCGACCCCGCTGACTTCCCGATTCATCTCGATGAACTCCGGGGGATCTGCACCGACGTTATCCCGGTGGCGTGGAAGGAGCGGAAGAACTTCACACTCAGATTCTGCCTCGAGTTGCTGCGTTGTCTGTGCACCGGACGTATCTACGGGATCGAGAAGTTCTGCACGCCGACCCTCAAGGGGACGGTGCGGCGGCTTGTGTCGGGGAAGAAGTTCGATGCGGTTCTCTTCGACACACTGTGGGCGGCAATGCCGGACGTTCTGCTCAAAGACGCCGCTGCGGTCATCATCGCCCACAACATCGAGTACCTGCTTCGAGAACGCCAGGCGGACAGGGCGGGGCACGGGCCAAAGGCCGCCTACCTGCGGCACTATGCGCGAAAGACCATGGAGTTCGAGATCGACGCCTATCGCAAGGCGGATCAGGTGGTCACGGTGTCAAGGGCCGACGCGGATTACGTCCGGAACACGCTCGGCATCTCGCACGTCTCCGCGCTGCCTCCGGGCGTCGACGCGGAGTATTTTTCGCCGCGCGAGCCGGAGTCGCCGGACCCGCATCTCGTCTTCACGGGCTCCATGGACTGGCAGGCGAACCAGGACGCCGTGGCATTCTTTGTCGGCGAGGTGCTGCCGCGCATCAGGAAGGCAGTGCCGAACGTTTGTTTCACGGTCGTGGGACGCCGGCCGCCCGCGCACATCCGCGCCCTGGCCTCTGCTGATCCGGACCACGTGGTCGTGACCGGAACGGTGGACGACGTGCGGCCGTACCTGGCCCGCGCACAGGTCGTGGTCGTGCCGGTCCTGTTTGGGAGCGGCATCAAGATCAAGGTATTCGAGGCCATGGCGATGGCGAAGCCGGTGGTCGTGAGCACCATCGGCGCCGAAGGGCTGCCTTTGACGCATGGCGAAAACGCAGTCATTGCTGATACTGCGGAGGACATGGCCGCGAGATGCGTCGAGCTGCTGCGTGATCCCGGCAAGCGCCGCAGGCTGGGCGAGCGGGCGAGGGCCACCGTCCTCAACGGCCACGATTGGAGCGTGGTCGCTGCCGAACTGGCGCGGATTTGCGAGGAGGTCGTCGCCCGAAGGAGGGAACCACACTGACCGCGGTTCAAATACTGTTCTGGGTGTTCGTCGGCCTGCTGGTCTACACGTATTTCGGCTATCCGCTGCTGTTGCTGGCGGTCAGCTCAGTGGTCCAGCTTAGCCGGGACCTGCGGTTCCTCTTCAACCGTGAAAGCCGGCGGATCGGCGTCGTGGCCGAACAGCACCTCCCGGCCGTATCGCTGGTCATCCCCGCCCACAACGAAGAGGCGGCGATTGCGGCGAAGCTTGAGAATGCCATGGCGCTGGATTACCCGGGCGACAAGCTGGAGATCATCGTGGCGTCCGACGGCTCCGACGACCGGACTAACGAGATCGCACAATCATTCGCCGGGCGCGGCGTGATACTGGCCGCGTACACGGAACGGCGCGGCAAGCCATCGGTGATCAATGATACTATTGAGAAGGCGGCCGGGGACATCGTCATCCTGTCCGACGCGACCACGATGATGGACGTGGACGCGGTGCGGAACATCGTGCGTCACTTCGAGGACACGAGCGTGGCGGTCGTGAACGGCGAGTTGCGGTTTGTTTCGCCTGACGAGGGTTACAAAGGGGAGGGGCTGTATTGGCGCTACGAGGTGATGATCAAGTTCCTCGAGAACCGGCTGGGCGTCGTCATCGGCTCGAGCGGCGCCCTCTGCGCAGTACGGCGCAGCGCCTACCGGCCGATCCCGGCCGACTGCATCTGCGACGATCTTGTGATCACGTTGAACGTAGTCATCGACGGCCACCGCGCGGTATATGACCCCGAGGCCCAGTCGGTCGAGGAAACGGCCGCCTCGGTCGAAATGGAGTCGAGCCGGCGGGAGCGGATCGGCGCCGGGAACTTTCAGGCGCTCGGCCTGACGTGGCGGCTGCTCAACCCGCTGCGGGGGTGGGTGTGCCTGGCGTACGTGTCGCACAAGATATTCAAGTGGATCACGTGGGCGTTCATGGCCGGTGCGCTGGTCACGAACGCCGCACTGGCCCGGGAGCCGCTCTACATGGTGCTCCTCCTGTGCCAGGGGGGATTCTACGGCTCTGCGTTGCTCAAGAAGACCGGCGTTCGCGTGCCGGTGGTTTCCAGGATAGGCAGCCTGGCGTACTATTTCATCTCTATGCACGTAGCGTTGTTCCGCGGGTTGATCCGTTACCTGCGGGGCACGCAGAAGGTGGCCTGGCGGCGGGCGCATCGATGACCGAGCCGCCGAAATCGCCGGTTCGTGTTGCCCTGCTTGTGGCGGCCCTCTGGCTCCTGCCCGTCGCGCTCAGCGCACTCTCCAGTCCCGACACCCCGGACGCGCGGCTGATCGGGAACATCTCCTGCCTGTTGTTCGCTCCGCTCTTTCTTCTCCTGGCGGGCGCGCTGGGGGACTGGGTGCTGAGCGTGATCTTCCGTCTGGAAGGCGAGTTCCCCGGCCGCGGGGTGTTTGGAGCGGGTCTGGGGTTCGGCGTGTTCTCGATCGGCACGCTGCTCGTCGGGCTGGTCATCATCCCGCCTGTCGGAGTGGTCTGGGCTGTCCTGATCGTCCTGGCCGTGCTCCTGTCGGAGCGGAGCGGGGCGGTGCTCGGGCGCCTGGGCGGTCGTGCGAGCGCTTTCCTGTCCGGCCGGGACTGGGTGAAGGCGGGCCTGGTCGCGGTCATGTCACTGCTGGTCTTTCTCAACGTGCTGCGCTCGTTCGTTCCACCGCTTGAGTATGACGAACTCGAGTACCATCTGGCTGCGCCGGCCAAATACATGCGCGACGGCCGCATCTCGTTCATCCGGGACAATGCGTACGCGGCCTTTCCGGCGAACGTGGAGATGTTGTTCCTGGACGGGATGATGATGCGCGGGAGCGTGGACGGTGGTCTCGCGCTGGGGCGGCTGATCAATGTGGGGTTGGGGCTGCTCGCGGCGTGCGCGGCCGGTGCGTGCGCCTCGGCGATTTTCGGCCCGGCGGCCGCGCTGCCCGCGGCCGCGATTCTGTACACGTGGCCAAGTGTCAACCACGTGACGGTCGTCGGCTACGTCGAGTTGGGGCTGATGCTGTACGTCGGCCTC
>CAYXNI010000155.1:0-6283 GCA_964466285.1 uncultured Planctomycetota bacterium
CGTCTGAAGCCCGAATCCCGCCGTCAACCGCTCGGCCACCAGCGGCTCGATCTTCTCCGTCCGCCCAAGCAGCGGGTTCCACTCCACCCCCCCCACCTCGCACGGCAGCTCGCCGATCCACCTCTGGAACGATTCATAATCCCACTTGCTCGCCCCGAGAAGCGCAACATCCGTCTCCAGGCCCCGGTGCACCCAGTCGCGCACGACAACCCCGTTTGCCGCCGGCTCCACCGCCTCGGCCAGTTTCGCGGCGAACAGCCCGGCGAACTCCTCCGGCCAGGGCGTCTCGATCCGGAACCCCTGCGTCCCCGCGCGCTCCCGCTGCTGCTCGGGCGACCACCGCGCCGGACTGTCGAATTCGCCGAGCGCCTCGGATACCGTGCGGGCCGCCGCCCCCTCGATCTCATCCTCCGCAGGCCGCTCGGAGCCCGCCAGGCGGCCCTCGCGCTCGCAGAACTCGCGGAACCGGAGCCTCCGCCAATCCTCTTCGCTCACCTCCACGCCCGCCGCCGCACTGACCGCGTCCTGGACGGGCCGAAACGACCGGGCCAGCTCAATGCGCTCCTCGTCCAGCCACTCCGGCCGGACAAAGTCCGCGATGATCTCCTGCGCCACGTCCGCAGCCGGCCGCTCGCGGAACGCGTCGAGCACCGCCTGTCGCTCGCCGTACACGAGCTTGCGCTGCTCGTCCATCACCTCGTCGTATTCGAGCACGTGCTTGCGCATCGTGAAGTTCTGTTCTTCCACCTTCTTCTGTGCGGCCTCGATCCGCCGGCTGACCATGCCCGACTCGATCGGCTGCCCGCCGCCAAGCCCAAGCTTCTGCATGAAGTTCCGCACCCACTCGCCCATGAAGATCCGCATCAGGTCGTCTTCGAGCGAGAGGAAGAAGCGTGAGGAACCGGGGTCGCCCTGGCGGCCGGCGCGCCCGCGGAGCTGGTTGTCGATCCGCCGCGCCTCGTGGCGCTCGGTCCCGATAATGTGCAGGCCGCCGAGTTCGACCACCTTGTCGTGTGCCGCGTCCGCCTTCGTCTCGAGCTCGTTGAAGTGGGCCAGCAGTTTCTCGCCGTCGTCCGCCGTGATCTCGATCCCGATCGCCCCAGCGATGCTCTGAATGTTCCCGCCCGCCCGCCGGCCGGGATCCCACACCGCCTGCTGGCCGGGCTTCAGGCCCGGCAGCACGACCTGCACCGGCGCCGCCGGCCGCTCCTTCGTGAACCGCTGCGCGTAGCGGAAGACGTTGATGAGGTCCTTCGCTTCGGTCTCTGTTCTTCCCCATCTCGTTTCCAGCTCCGCCTGAAGCTCCAGCGTCGGGTTGCCGCCGAGCACGATGTCGGTGCCGCGCCCGGCCATGTTCGTCGCAATCGTCACCGCGGCCGGCTCGCCCGCCTGGGCCACGATCGCCGACTCTTTCTTGTGGTACTTCGCGTTCAGCACCACGTGCTTCACGCCCCGCCGCTTCAGCAGCTCCGCCAGCATCTCCGACCGCTCGACCGAGACCGTGCCCACAAGGGCCGGCCGGCCCACCGTGTTCGTCGTCACGATCTCCTCGATGATCGCGTCCACCTTCTCCTTGTCGGTCGCATAGATCAGGTCCGGATAGCCGGTCCGCCGGAGCGGCTTGTTCGGCGGGATCGGGACGACTTCCAGGTTGTAGATTTTTGCGAACTCCGCCGCCTCCGTGAGCGCCGTGCCCGTCATCCCGCTCAGCTTGTCGTACAGCCGGAAGAAGTTCTGGAACGTGATCGTGGCCAGTGTCTGGTTCTCCTCGCGGACGCGCAGGTTCTCCTTCGCCTCGATCGCCTGGTGCAGCCCGTCGGACCATCGCCGGCCCTGCATGAGACGCCCCGTGAACTCGTCGACGATCAGCACCTCGCCCTCACGCACGACATACTCGCGGTCGAGCCGGTACAGCTCTCTGGCCTTGAGTGCGTTGTCGATGAAGTGCGGCCACTCGACGTTCGACCCCGTGTAGAAGCTCGTCACACCCACCAGCTTCTGAGCCGCCAGGATGCCTTCCTCGGTCAGCACGACCGTCCGCTCTTTCTCCTTGACCTCGTAGTGCACGTCCTTCTGCAGCCGCTGCGCCGCACGGTTCGCAACGTAGTACCGCTCGGTCGACTCCTCCGGCATGCCCGAAATGATCAGCGGCGTGCGCGCTTCGTCGATCAACGCGCTGTCCACCTCGTCGATGATCGCGTAGTGAAGCCGCCGCTGAACCTGATCCTCCACACGAATCTTCATGTTGTCCCGCAGATAGTCGAACCCGAACTCGTTGTTCGTACCGTACACGATGTCGCACGCGTATATCGGCCCCCGCTCGTCCGAGTCCATCTCGGACTGGATGGCGCCCACGGTCAGGCCGAGGAACTCGTACACCGGGCTCATCCATGCCGCGTCGCGCCGGGCAAGATAGTCGTTCACGGTCACCACGTGCACGCCCTTGCCCCCGAGCGCGTTCAGGTACGCCGGCAGCGTCGCCACCAGAGTCTTGCCTTCGCCCGTCACCATCTCGGCGATCTTGCCCTGGTGCAGGACGATCCCGCCGAGGAGCTGCACGTCGAAGTGCCGCTTGGGATACGGCGTCCCCTCGAGCCGCCGCGCCGCCTCACGAACCACCGCGAACGCCTCGACCAGCAGATCGTCCAGCGTCTCCCCGTCCGCCAGCCGGTTCCTGAACTCCGCCGTCTTCCCGCTCAGCTCCGTGTCCGACAGCTTCATCATCTCCGGCTCAAGCGCGCTGATCTCCTCCACGGTCGGCTGCAACTCCCGGATCAGCCGCTCGACCGCCGACCCGCCCAGCAGCATCTTGAACGCCGTGTTGAGGAACCGCGCAACATGGATGAGCGCGGCCTCTCCGATCTCGATCAGCCGATCGAGAAACTTCTGCTTCCTGTCCGCCTCTGACTTGCCCATCGTCATTTTATCCCTGGCGCCTTGCCCATCGTATCATTCCATCGGCCGGGAATCGTGTACTCGATTCCGCTCACGTCCTTGCCCTTCAGAATCCTGATGCCGCCGAGCCTCGGCTCGAAGAACACGCCCAGCTTTCCGTACGCCTCCTTGTCAAGCCGGTGACGCTGAAGCACTCGCGTCCCCTTGGTCGCTTGAGACCAGCCCTCGCCCGCCCGCTCGAACGGCCAGATTTCGACACGGTAGATCGCCTGGCCCTTGCCCGAGTAAAACTCGCGCAGCCGCGCAAGCTCCACCAGCACAAACGCCTTGTCACCGGCCCCGTGCGCGTACAGCGGCCGGAAATGATCGCAGAACCGGTCCATCTCCTTCAGGCTCTCGAGCTTCTCCATCAGCTTCGGCAGGCCCACCGCCTTTGACTCAAGCTCGTGCCGGCGGTCATCCGACACCGCCTCGTCCGGATCAATCGACTTCGACAGATCGAGCCGCTGCGTTGTGAGCTTGCGGGCCGCGAAGACATAATCGAACGTCGCTCCCTTTTCCTCGTCGTCGATGGCCAGGTCCACGCCCTCGATGCTCGCGTCCCCGCAGTCCAGCAACAGTTGATACGTCCCGTCGGGGAGGTTCGGAATCTCGAACTTCCCCGTCTTCGGATCGATGGTCCCGTCGTGGTAGCGGTTCTCGATCTTGGTCGCCGTCGCGCCCAGTCGCTCGAACGCCTGGACCTTCTTCACCCTGCCCGGCGGCAGGATCGTGCCCGAAATCGACCCAGCCTGCGCGCCAGCCGTCGCAAGCGCGAACAGGACCACAGGCAGCATCCTCACATGAAATCCCGTCAAGGCTGTCCCTCGGTCAAATCCAGACGCTTATGTTACCAGAAGCAAGGAAATCAGTCAAACCGGGCCGCACTCAACGTATTCGGCCACTTGACTTCGCGTAAGGCACGGGATAGCATTCCCATGCGGGTTTGTCATTCCGGCGGTTCAAGGGGATGCAATGCTGCACGCCGTTCTCCACTTCCTCGCCGCCAACTGGTTCGGGCTGGTGTTCGCCCTGCTCATCCTGCACGCGGCGTCGGTCGCTCTGGCCATCCTGAGCGAACGGCGCGAGCCTGCCGCGACCGTCGCCTGGCTTATGACGGTCATCTTCCTGCCGGTCATCGGCGTCGCCTTGTACTATGCGATGGCTCGGACCCGCTTCCGGCGCAGGTTCCGTCAGAGGACCAAGGCGAACGAACAGGCCGACGAGGCGCTTTCCATGTATGTTCAGCAGCGCCTGTCGGACTTCGACGAAACGATGCTCGCCGGCCTGCGGAGCACCCAGCGCGGACTTGTCGCCCTCGCCGCGAACAGCGCGCAGTTCCGAAGCGGCGGCCCCGCCTTCGCCGGAAACGCTGTCCAGCTCTACGTCGACCCGGCCGACAAGTTCGACGCGCTCAAAGACGCCATCCGCTCGGCCCAGTCGCACATCCACCTCGAATACTACATCTTCCGGGGCGACGGAATCGGCGCCGAAATCCGCGATCTCCTCGTCGAACGGGCCAACGCAGGCGTCGAGGTCCGCATCCTCGTCGACGGCATCGGCTCGCTCCGCACCTACCGGGCCGACTTCTTCGACCCGCTCAAACAGGCCGGCGGCCAAATGGCCGTGTTCCTCCCCATCCGCTTCGCACGCGTCCTCGAGCGCGTCAACTTCCGCAACCACCGCAAGATCGTCGTCATCGACGGCCAGGTCGGCTTCGTCGGCGGAATGAACATCGGCGACGAACACCTGGGCAAGAGCCGCCGCATCGGCAAGTGGCACGACTCCCATGTCCGCATCTGCGGCCCCGCCGTCGCCGAGCTCCAACGCATCTTCCTCACCGACTGGCTCTTCGCCACCAACCAGACCCTCGCCGATCTGCGGTTCTTCCCCGAAGTCAAATCCGTCGGCCCCGACGAGCCCGCAGGCGGCGCACTCGTCCAGATCGTTTCCTCCGGCCCCGACTGCCGCTGGCCGACCATCCAGCAGCTCTTCTTCCAGGCCATCACCGGCGCGGCACGCCAGGTGCTCATTGCGTCGCCGTATTTCGTGCCCGACGAGTCGCTGCTCGCCGCGCTCGAGACCGCCGCCCTGCGCGGCCTCGACGTCCGCGTCCTCCTCCCCGCCAGGAGCGACCAACTCATCGTCACCAGCGCCGCACGCTCCTACTACGAAGAACTGCTCGAGGCCGGCGTGCGAATCTTCGAGTACCGCGACGGCTTCCTCCACGCCAAGACACTGGCCGTCGACGGCCACTACGGCAGCGTCGGATCCGCCAACATGGACGTCCGCTCCTTCAGCCTCAACTTCGAGGTCTCCGCCTTCATCCACAGCGAAGCCTTCGCCAAAGAGCTCCACAGACAGTTCGAGCGGGACATGCGCTGCTCCGAAGAGGTCCAGCTCGAAACTTTCAGAGACCGCCCCCGCCTTCGACGGTTCAACGAGTCCGTCGCCCAACTCCTCTCCGGCATCCTGTAAGTTCGTCGCTCTGAATGACCAATGACGAATGCCGAATCAAATCCTGAATGACGAATGCCGAACCCCGCACCGGGACCAGATTCCCACGCCTGTTGCCATTCGTCATTTGGGCATTCTCCCTTTGATTCGTCATTCCGTCATTCGTCATTGTCGCCGACGCCGGTTTTTTGTGGCATTCCGGCGAACCTTTGTGGTATATATACGTTAGTAGGGATGAGCGCGTTGCTGAGGCGGTGGGTCCATGGCAACAAACCGAGGTGACCTGATATGGAACAGCTGACTCCTGGCGAATGGATGCAAGAGCAGTTGAAGCGAACGCCCTACTTCGCCATCGTCACCGCAGTCATGGCGGTCTTTCTGTTCGTCAGCACGCTCATCGAATACTCCGCCGCGCGGCAGCAGCCGGACTTCACCCCACTCCGGGCGGAAATCGTCCCCGAAAAACCGCCGGATCTCCCGCCCATCAAAGACCCGGTCAAGCTCGACAAGCCCGACCTGAAGCCCAACGAGAACCTCCCGCCAGTCCCCGACCAGGAAGTCGCCAGCAACGTCGACGCCCCCATCGAGGACACGACTCTGGACATCGACTTCACCGAGGACAACACCTCGGACGCGGCCGTCGCGACCGATCCATTCCCGCTTGAAATGACGAAGCGCCTGGCCGTCATCGGAACCGAGCCCGGCACGGGCGGGTTCCGCGGAGCCCTGGGCAGCCGCACGCCCGGCGGCCGCCGCCGCGCCGCCGCGCGCGAGGGCGCCCCGCGCGGAACCGACCAGTCCATCCTGGCCGCACTCCGCTGGCTCAAGAGCGTACAGGAGGCCGACGGGAGTTGGGACGCCGCCAAATGGGAAGGCACCGCTTGCAGCAAGG
>CAYXNI010000156.1:0-6221 GCA_964466285.1 uncultured Planctomycetota bacterium
AAGTGCGGCTCGCACGCCGGAGCGGGTGCTGACCATGCAGTCGAGTTCGAGGGCGATCTCGCGCCGGATGGCGTCGGTGGTCATGACGTTGGCCGGGTCGACCATCGCGATGGTGAGCGTGTTGCCGATTTTGAAGAGTGGCACGAATTCGTGGGCTCGCGCGAGCTGTTCGTCCACGGTCGAGATGACCAGCGGGTCGATGGTGTAGGTTTCGAGGTCGATGTAGGGGAGGTTGAGGTACTCGGCATAGCAGATGGCGACGTCGCGGTCCGAGACGATGCCCGTGCGGGCCAGGGATTCGCGGAGCGACTCGGAACGAGTCTTGGCTTCCTCCAGCGCCTTGTCGGCCTGGTCGGGCGTGAGGAGTCCGTGCTCAATGAGGATGGCCTGAAGCGTGCGGCTCTCTGTCTGTTGGGTCATGTTGGTTCCCTCTTGGTGCGTGTGCTAGCCGGGCTTGGACACGGGTGTATTGAGGAACTGCCGGATCTTGTCGAGCAGCGTGTCGCTTTCGACGGGCTTGGTCAGGTAGAACTCGGCGCCCGTTTCGCGGCCGAGGGCGATGTCTTCCTGCTGGCCTCGTGCGCTCATGATGATGATCGGGATGTGCTTGTAGCGCTGGTCGAACTTGAGCAGCCGGCAGACCTTGAAGCCGTCCATCTTGTGAAGCATGAGATCCAGCAGGATCAGGTCGGGCTTGTCGGCCTGTGCGCGGCGGAGGCCCTCGACACCGTCTTCGGCGCAGATGGCTTCGTATCCGGCCGCGGTCAGGCGCCGCGCGATGCTGAAAGCGATGTCTTCTTCGTCGTCCACGATCAGGATTTTCTTGCTCATTTGTGACCCCTCAATTCAACAGACTCTGTTCTTGCCGGCCCCTTTGGCATCAGTCAGGGCGGCGGCGGCACGGCGGATCATTGCAAGCGGGGCGTGGTCTTCGGGGCTGAACGCGGCCACTCCGGCGCTGACGGTGATGCGCATTTCCTTGCCTTCAAGGGCGAAGTTGTGGTTTTCGACGAGCTTGCGGAGCCGTTCGGCGAATGCGTGCGCTCCGGCCTCTTCCGTTTCGGGCGCGATGACCAGGAATTCGTCTCCGCCGAAGCGGCCGACGATGTCCGTCTCGCGGATCCGTTTCTTGAGGAATTTCTTGACTTCTTCCTTGACCATCTCGTGGCACTGGATGAGGGCGGTATCGCCCTTGTCGTAGCCGCGGTCCTCGTTCAGAAGCGAAAAGTCGTCGATGTCGATCATGAGCGCCGAGAAGGGTACCGCGTAGCGCTGGGAGCGGCGGATTTCGCGTTCGAGGGCGGCCAGGAGCGGGGCGCGGTCGTGCGCGCGGCAATCGACGGGGAGTTCGCAGGTGAAGGTCGATCCGCGGTCGAGCTGGCTTTCGGCCCAGATGTGGCCGCCGTGTTTCGCGATGATCTCGCGGCAGATGGGGAGGCCGAGACCGGTGCCGCCCGTCTGCCGGGTCATTGACCGGTCTGCCTGGTAGAACTTGTCGAAGATGCGTTCGAGGTCATGCTCGGGGATGCCGGCGCCGGTGTCGCTCACGGACAGCAGGATGTGTCCTTCGCCGGAGATTGGCGATGGGCGGCCGGGCGCGCCGAGTTGTTCGCCCGGTGCGGGCGGGCGCGAGTGCGCCTTGACCGTGATCCGGCCGCCTTGGGGCGTGAACTTCAGCGCGTTGCCAAGCAGGTTGGTGAGGACTTGCTCGATGCGGTCGGGGTCCGCCCAGAGGACGGGGAGGTCGTCGGGTGCGTCGAGCGAGAGCTGGATGTCCTTGGTCTCGGCGCCTGGGGTGAAGATGCCGACGGCGGTTTCGAGGGTCTGGCGGACCTTGATGGGCTGCACGCGGAGCTTCATCTTTCCGGCTTCGAGTTTCGAGAGGTCGAGCAGGTCATTTATGAGGCGGGACAGACGGTCCACGTTCTTGCTGACCCGGGAGAGCGTCTCCTTCTGCCCGGGGGCCATCTCGCCCTCGACGCCGTCGAGCAGATTGCTGATGAACATCTTGATGGACGAGAGCGGGGTGCGGAGCTCGTGGGAAACCACGGCGACAAAGTCGGATTTCATCCGGTCCAGCTCCCGCTGGAGGGTGACGTCGCGGATCACGGCCAGGCGGCCGAGCCGGGTGTTTCTGTCGTCCTTGACGGGCGCCAGGGCCACTATCAGTGTCTGCGGGTCCGGATGGCTGTCGACAGTGAATTCCTTGAACACGCCCTCCTCCTCGAGGGGAGTGGCAAGGAAGGCTCCGATCTCTTTCCACATGACTGAGTTGGAGAGGCTCTGCGTTGTGAACTCTTCGGATGGAGAGAGGCCGAGCATCGACCGGGCCTTGGGGTTGAGAACGACCAGTTCGTCGTTGGCGTCGAACATCACGACGCCTTCGGCCATGCTGGCGACCATCGACTCCATCTTGTCCTGCTCGCCGCGAATGGTGTTTTGGAGGCATTGTACGGTTTCCGCCATGCGTTGAACGATGGTGTGAAGCAAGTCCGTTTCTTCAGGCGAGAATGCGTTGTCCCGGCAACTGGTGACAAAGATCATTCCGATGGCTTGACCGCCGATCTCAAGAGGGACCCCGACGGCCGACCGGGTCGCGCCGGCGTCCGCCTCGGCCGCCAATTCGTTCTTCAACGCAGCGATCCGGTTGGATACAAGGGCGCTCCGCGGCCGCGAGCCGAGGTGGTCGAGCAGCATTCGCTTGACCCCTTCCACGCAGCCGGGCGGCACTTCCCGCGTCGCGCGAATCTCGAAGTCTTCGTCGCCGCGCAGGATGAGGAGCGAGCACAGGACGTCGTACTCCACGAGCTTGTGGAGCGACGCGGACAGCAGCCGGATCAGGTGCTGGTAGCCCAACCCGTATTGGATCGAACTGGAGACCTGGTAAAGGATGGTCGACTCGAAGGCGCTTCGGCGGAGCGATTCCTTTTCCTTGTTCAACTGGGCGATGAGGCGGGAGTTTTCGATTGCGATTGCGGCCTGGTTCGTAAGCGCGGCCAGCAGCGCCAGGTCGTCCTGCGAGAACGGCGCTCCGTCCGCACGGTTGGTCAGGTTCAGCACGCCGATCACGCGGTCCTTGATGCGGAGCGGGATAATCGCGAACGAGGCGGTTTGGTATTGCTCCTTGCTCTTGCGGCGGAAGCGCGGGTCGTCTTCGACGTCGCTGACGACGAGGGGCTCGCCGGACAGGGCCACCTTGCCGGCAAGGCCGGACCCGACGGCCACGCGGGCATTGGCCATAACGTCGGGCGGAACGTTCCGGGCCGCCGCGATGCGCATCTCGGCCGTGCCTTCCTCGATGAGCATCAGCGACACCTTCTCCGCCTGGAAAATCCGGTAGGCGCCGTCGATGATGTGGTCCAGGCACTCATTGAGCTCAAGTGTGGAGTTGACCTGCTCCGCCACCTCGTAGAGCAGCGACAGGCGGGACATCTCCCGGCTCGTGCTATTGTCGGCGACGGGAGTAATCTGGACGGGTGACATATCTTCTCCGACAGGCTTCGGCCGAGACGTCCGCGCGAGCGCGGAACCTGTGGCGCTCTGCCGACACGGTCTTTCCACACACAGTATCGGCGCGGGAGACAACAGTTTTAGGCGGGTTTCTCGGATTCAAGAGACGCGGGTAAACAGCTTGCCCGGATGCTGCCGGACAACGTGCTTCACCTCAAGCACGAGGAGCGTGCTCAAAACCTGTGACGCCGAAAGCCCCGACGCCTCGATCACCTCGTCGACGTGCTTCGGCTCGGCCCCAAGAATCGACCAGACCAGCCGCTCCGGCTCCGTCAGTTCCGGCAGAGCCGCCTGTTCCATCTCGCGCGGGTGCGCCTTCTCGAGCGCGGCGGCAACCTGCGGGAACTCACGCACGACGTCCGCCGGACAGCACACCAGCTTGGCGCCGTCCTGCAGCAGCTTGAGCGCCCCCAGCTCTGGCGGTCGGTCGTCCGACCAGGCAGGGCGAACACCTCCTTGCCCTGTTTGGCCGCCAGGCCGGCCGTGATCAGCGCTCCGCTCCTCCGCGCGGCCTCGACGATGATCGTCCCAAGCGTCAGCCCGCTGATGATCCGGTTGCGGCGCGGGAAGTTCCACATGTTCGGCTCGGTGTCCAGCGGGAACTCCGTGACCACCGCCCCGCGCTGCGCAATCCGGTCCGCCAGCGCCTCGTGCCCCTTCGGATAGAACTGGCAGAACCCCGAGCCCAGGACGGCGATCGTCCGGCCGCCCGCCTCGATCGTCGCCTCGTGGGCCGCTTTGTCGATGCCGTAGGCCAGGCCGCTGACGATGGTGAAACCGACCGCGGCGAGCTCACCGGCGAACCGCCGCGTCTGCTCGGAGCCGTAAATGGTGCAGCGGCGGGATCCGACAATCGCCAGCGCCTGCACGTCCGCCGGCGTGATCTCGCCCCTCGCGTACAGCACCAGAGGCCGGTCGTCGATATAGCGCAGGTTGTGCGGATACCGCTCGTCCTCGCACGTGATGATCTCCAGCCCGATGTCACGCGCCTGCTCGATCTCCTCGATCGCATCGTCGCCGTTCGACAGCGCCCGCAGCCGCTCCGCCGCCTTCCGCCCGATGCCGGGCAGCCCGGCCAGCTCGCCCTGCCGCGCCGCCAGAGCCTTCCGAACCGAGCCGTACTGCCCGAGGAGCGCCTGGTACCCGTCGTACGTCACCGACTCTGCCAGGTTCAGGGCGACCAGTCCTATGAGCGACTCATCCATAGCAACACGACGATCTCCAACAGCACCCGCCGACAAAGCAAGCGCGGACGATCACCGGGCCTCCGCCTCCAGACAGTAAACGGCAAGGCTGTAGAACCCGCCGCTCCAACCCCGGCCGGACAACAGGTCGTAGAACGACTTCATACGCGGGTACTTCCACGGCAACAGTGCCGGCTCGGTCCGGCGCACGTGGTCCGTAGTCAGGATTCGCCCGGGCTCTTCGACGCGCTTCAACTCCGAGAGCGCATCGAAGCCCGGAGGAAAGCGGAACCGGTCTCCGATGAATCCGAGCAGCCGCTCCGCGTCCTCCGGCGTGACCGGCCGCCGCCCGTCGAGCGAGATGTCGAACGTCACCACCAGCCGTCCCCCGGGCCGCAGCACTCGGGCGAACTCCGCGACGATCTCGGCGTGCCGGTCCGTGTGCTCCAGCACCGAGACACACGAAATCCCGTCGAAGCTCGCCCGCTCGAACGGCAACTCCCGAAGATCCGCATGCACGAAGCGGACGGACGCGCGCCCCAGCGTGCGGTTGATCCGGCTGAACATCCCGCCGTACGAGCGCTTCGCGTCGCAGCACACCACCTCCGCGCCCGGCAGCCTGTCCGACAGGAAATACGGGAAGAACGTGATGCCTGAGCCTGCGTCCAGGATGCGAAGTGGCGCGTCGCGTCGTTCCGCCCCGAGCGCAAGAACCCGCTCGGCCGCGAACGGGTACTCCCACCGCCGCGACCAGTTGCGCAAGGAGCCCGACATCGCGCTCCAGCGGTACCACCGCAACAGCCCGCAAGCCGACCGCCGGAACCGGTCGCTGGACGCGATCATGTCCCGGTACAGCTCGCCGTTGACCGCCGCGTCCACTTCAGATATCAGCGGTATCCCCGCCCGCATTGGCATGCAGTCACCCCGTCACGTGCCGTCGCTCCTATCGCTCCGCGATCGCCCTCAGAATGCTGTCGAGGTCGTTCTTCGCCGGGATCGGCCGGTTCTGGTGAGCCGCCCGTTCGACGTGATAGTCTTTCAGCTTGTCGCGCAGTTCGTTCGGCGGCAGCGAATGATAGCAGACCGTCGCGTTCGGGTCCTTGAGCTGATGCCCCGTCAGGATACAGACCACCTTCTCGCCGGGCTCGATCACGCCTTCTTCCCGCAGGAGCCGGGCGCCCGCGACCGACGCCGCCGACGCCGGCTCGCAGCCGATGCCGCCGCGCCCGACCAGCGCCTTCGCGTCTAGGATCGCCTCGTCCGAAACCGCCCGCACCACCCCTTTCGTGAAGTCCAGCGTCCGCAGCGCCTTCTTCAGGTTCACCGGCCGGTTGATCTCTATCGCACTGGCTATCGTCTTTGCGCGCCGGCCCTCCGCGTTCATCCGCCCGTAGAACCGCTCGACCCGCGCGTCGTCGCTCGTCGGCGCGACCAGGCAGATGCGGTCCACTCGATGCTTTTCAAATGCCGGTTGAAAGACCGCGGCCTCTTCCGGGGGGAGGTCGAGCGGCAGGACGCCGTCGAATC
>CAYXNI010000157.1:0-6216 GCA_964466285.1 uncultured Planctomycetota bacterium
CGCGGGCCCGCCGGCTCATCCCGTTCGTGCAGATTTCCCCGTCGCAGGTCATGGCCGGCACGACCACGCCGCCGGGGCACATGCAGAAGGTGTGGACGCTCCGCCATCCGCCGTGGGCGCGGTGCTGAAGCGAATACTCCGCCACAGGCAGCCGCGGGTGCCCGGCGAACTGCCCGTACTGCGAGCGGCCGATCATGGCCTGCGGATGCTCGATCCGGACCCCTACCTGGAACGGCCGGCCCTCGATGGCCACGCCCTGGTCCGCCAGCGTGCGGACGGTGTCGCGGGCGCTGTGGCCGATCGCCAGCACGACGGCGCCCGCCTCGATCGCCTCGTGTGCGCACCGGACCCCGGTCACGACGCCGTCGTGGATGATCAGCCCGGTCACCCGGCAGCCGAAGCGAAACTCGCCCCCATCGGACTCGATCAGCTCGGCGAACCTGGCCGTGACGCCCCGCAGCAGGTCCGTCCCGATGTGCGGCTTGGCGTCGACAAGGATGTCCTCAGGGGCGCCGCAACGCACGAACGTACGCAGGACGAACTCGGCCAGCGGGTCCGACGAACTCCACGTCAGCTTGCCATCGGACCACGTGCCCGCGCCGCCCAGCCCGAAGAGGATGTTGGACTCCGGATTGAGATGCCCCGCGGTGAAAAGCTCGTCGAGGTCCTTCGCCCGTTGCTGGACCGGCTGGCCGCGCTCCAGGATCAGCGGCCGGAAGCCCCGCCGCGCGAGCAGGTACGCGGCGAACAGCCCCGCCGGCCCCGCCCCCACGATCACGGGCCGCGCGCGAAGCGGCTCGGCCCCCTGGGCGAACTCGAGCTGCGGCTCCGCCGAGGCGGCCACCAGCATCGCTGAGGTCCGTGCGGCCGCTTCGGCCTCGTCCTCGGGCGAGGTCAACGCCACGTCGAAGGTGTACACGAGGACCGGCCGCCGGTGCCGCGAGTCAACCGCCCGCCGCACGACCCGAACGTCCTGGATCTTGCCCGCGTCGATCCCCAGTTTCTGGGCGGCAAGCCGCGGAAAACTGCTCTCGTCGGTGTCCAGACCCACCCGAATGTTGTGCAGCCGGACCGGCATCAGGTACTCCTCGCCGCCTCCCAAAGCGCATTGTACGCTCTGCGGCGGCGCATGTCACTGCCGAAAAAAAGCACCGGCCGTCACCGTAACGGAACGACCAGTGCACTTGACTCGCAGGAAACGTCAGAGTTTGGTCAGCACCAGGCAGGCGTTGTGGCCGCCGAACCCGAAGGCGTTCGAGAGGCCGACCTTCACGTCCAGGTCCCGGGCGACGTTCGGCACGCAGTCGACGTCGCAGGCCGGGTCGGGCGTGAACTGGTTGATCGTCGGGTGCACTTTCCCATCACGCATCGAACAGGCGATCGCTGCGACCGAGACGGCGCCCGACGCACCGAGCAGGTGACCGATCATGCTCTTGAGCCCGCTGACCGGCGGCTGCTTGGACCGTTCGCCGAAGAGGAGCCGCAGGGCGGCGCATTCCATCGCGTCGCCGAACGTCGTGCTCGGCGAATGGGTGTTGACGTAAGATACGCTTTTCTCGGAGAGGCCCGCGTCGCGAAGCGCCAGCCTCATCGTGTGCGCCGCCGCCTGCCCTTCGGGGTCGGGGGCGGTGATGTGGTGGGCGTCGCACGTGGCGGCGTACCCGGCCACCTCCGCATAGATCGCGGCGCCGCGCTTCTTCGCGTGTTCGTATTCCTCGACGATAACGGCCCCGGCTCCTTCGCCGATGACAAAACCGTCCCTGTCCTTGTCAAACGGCCGCGAGGCCGTTGCCGGATCGTTGACGCGGCCGGACAGGGCCTTCATGTTGGCGAACCCGGCGACTCCGATGGGCGTGAGGGCGGCCTCGCTGCCGCCGGAGATCATCACGTCCGCCCGGTTGTTGCGGACGGCAAGCAGGGCCTCGCCGATGGCATGCGTCGCCGAGGCGCACGCGGTCGTGACGTCCATGTTCGGCCCGCGAACGCCGTAGCGAATTCCGATGTTGCCCGCAGCGGCGTTCGCCATGAGCTTGGGGATGAGGAACGGGGACACTTTGGACGGCCCGCCCCGGAGCAGGCGCGAGACCTGCAGTTCCATCTCGGTGATCCCGCCGACTCCGGTCCCGATGATCACGCCCACGCGGTACGGGTCCAGCGCGGAGAAGTCGAGGCCGGATTCCCGCACCGCCTCATCCGTCGCGGCGATGGAAAACTGCGCAAACCGATCCAGGCGCCGGGCCTCCTTCGGGTCCATCCCCCATCTGCCGGGATCGAAGTCCTTGATCTCCCCGCCGATGGTGACTTCCTGACCGGTAACGTCGAAGCCGGTGATCGTGGTGACCCCGCTTCGCCCGGCCAGGGCCGAGGCCCAGAACGTGGCAACGTCCAGCCCGATTGGCGTAACACATCCCAGGCCCGTGATGACCGCACGGCGGTTACCGTTCATGGGCTCAGGTGTGCTCCTCAATGTATTTGATGGCGTCACCGATGGATTCGATCTTCTCCGCCTCTTCGTCCGGAATGTTCAGGTCAAACTGGTCTTCCAGTTCCATGATCAACTCGACTTGATCGAGCGAATCAGCGCCCAGGTCCGCAATAAACGTGGTCTGCTCGGTCAGGTCTTCCTTCTTCTGCGCCATGCGTTCGGCGACGATATCAAACACCTTGTCACGTACTGACACGTAGTGTCCTCCTTAGCTCTATTTCCTCAACACCCGGCCTGCCGGAAGACCGCCAAGCCAGGCTACTGTTCTATTCCATGACAATTGTCACAAGACCTGCGACCACGAAACACAAACCCCTTCATCACCTCCTTTCTTGAGGTCTGGCCTGTTGGCGACAATTATAGGGGCGGCCCCGAACGCTGTCAAACCTCTTTTCCACCGTCGGCTTTCGCGGAAGTCTGCCATGCACGTTCCCTTTTGAGTTCCGGGTGGGTTGACTCATGGCCGGGCCGATGGTAAAATCCCCCAAGCGTTCGTGTTCGCCGGCCGTATTGAGCAGGAGAAATGTCGTGGTCAAAGAGTTGCCGCGTCTTTACCATCCCAAGCCCGAGATCGTAACACCACCGTCCATACCGGTTTACCAGTACCAGCGCAACATACAGGAAGAGATCGACACGGGCCGGCTGACCCGCAAGCAGGCCCTGGAACTGCTCGAACAGATGCTGATGATCCGTTATTTTGAGGAGATGATCGCCGAGATCATCGGCGGGGCTTATAAGCCCTTGCCCAAGTACACCTATGTGGGGCCGACACATATCTCCATCGGACAGGAAGCCACGTCCACCGGCTCCATCGCGGGAATCGCCGCGGTGGACTACATCACCAGTTCCCACCGCGGACACGGCGACGCCGTCGCCAAGGGCTACACGGTAATCAGGGGCCTCGATGACGAAGGCCTCCGCAGGCGGTTGCGGGACGATTCCCGGATGGCTGAGTTCATCGGCGCCACACCCGGCGCCGGCGCGACGCGCGCAGAACTGGAGGAAGCGGCCCTGCGCCTGCACGTCTACCGGATGATCGCGGAGCTGTTCGGCAAGACCGACGGCTATTGCCGCGGCGTGGGCGGCAGCATGCATATCGCGGACTTCAAGAGCAACCACCTCGGCGCGAACGCCATCGTCGGCGGCCACATGGGCATCGCCGCCGGCGCAGGCATCTCCGCCCGGTACCGCGAGAGCGGCCAAGTGGTGCTCTGCCTGGCCGGCGACGGCGCCTACGCCAATGGCATATCGCACGAGGCGATCAGCCTCGCGGTCATGGCCCAGTTCGACAACGGCCTGATGAAGCGGAAGTTCGGCGTCCCGGTCATCTTCGGAATCGTCAACAACCAGTACGCGATGTCCGGGCAGTCGGTCGGCGAGGTGACCGGCGTCGACTACCTTGCCCGCCGCGGAGCCGGCTACCACGTCGACGGCATGCACGCGGAGGTCGTCGACGGGATGGACGTGCTGGCCGTGCGCGAAGCGAGCCAGCGGGCCGCAGATCTCTGCCGCGCCGGCCACGGCCCAGCACTGCTCGAGTTCGTGACCTACCGCTACAAGGGCCATTCACTCAGCGACGCCCAGGCCTATCGCACCCGCGAGGAGGTCGAGTCCTGGATGCAGAAGGACCCGCTGCTCACGTTCCCGCCGCAGCTCCTCAAGGCCAAGTTCCCCATGGACCAGGGCGGGCCTGTCACCGAGCAGGTCATTGAGTCGCTGCGGAAGCAGTGCTGGCAGCGGAACGCGGACATGGCCCAGAAGGCGGCAGCCGCCGAAGACCCGAAGCCCGATACCATGCTGCTCCACATGTATGCCGAGCCGAAGGACGAGCCGGTGCCCGAGCGGTTCGCGCATCCCAAGCCCCTCAAGGAGGCACCCAAGTTCAAGCGCAAGGAAGGCGGTCTCCTGAACTACCGCTTCGCCGTCCGCGAGGCCCTCATCGAAGAGATGATGCGGGACGAGCGCGTCGTGCTGTTCGGCGAGGACATCGCCGAGTACGGCGGCGCCTTCGCCCTCACACAGGGGCTGTTTGACGTGTTCGGGCGCGACCGCGTCTTCAACACTGCCATCTCTGAATCGGCCATTGTGGGCGTCGGCGTCGGCATGGCCATGACCGAGCTGCGGCCCGTGTGCGAGATCATGTACGATGACTTCCTCCTTATGACGATGGACCAGACCGGCAACCAGGCCGCGAAGTGGTGCTACATGTCCGGCGGCCAAGTGAGCGTGCCGATGGTCATCCGCACCCCGCACGGCGGCGGCCGCGGTTATGCCGGCCAGCACTCCCAGTGCCTCGAGTCCATCTGCACCCACATGCCCGGCCTCATCGTCATCTGCCCGTCCAACGCCTACGATGCAAAGGGCCTGATGAAGTCCGCCATCCGCGACCCGAACCCCGTGGTCTTCTTCGAGCACCAGCGGCTGTACGGCGAAGAGTGCGCGGTGCCCGAGCAGGAATACCTCGTGCCCATCGGCAAGGCCGACGTGAGGCGCGAGGGGAAGGACATCACCGTCGTGGCCTGGGGCTGGCCCGTACTCTTCGCGCTGAAAGCCGCCCAGGCGCTCGAGGCCGAAGGCATCTCGGTCGAGGTGGTCGACCCCCGCACCCTCTGGCCGCTGGACATGGAGACGATCATCGCGTCCGTCCGCAAGACGGGCCGGTGCCTGGTCGCGTCGCAGGCGGTCGCGCAGGGCAGCTTCACGGGCGAGGTTGCGTCGCAGATCATGGAGAAGTGCTTCGATTACCTCGACGCCCCCGTGCTTCGGCTGGGCGCTCCGAACGCCGTGTCCCCGTGCGCGCAGTCGCTCGAGAAGCCGTACCTGGTCGACGACCAGAAGATCATTGCTGCGGTGAAGCGCGTGTTGGCGTCGTAGTTGAGGCATTTGCGATGTGGCCGGTTCGCGAAGAAACGCCCGCAATCCGCAGGGGCACGGCATGCCGTGCCCTTACATGTTGCATGCGTAGCGCGGGAGGAAGGCCACATCGCAAATGCCTCTAGTTGCCGAGGAACTCTGATCGCACATTTAAGGTCCTGACGCCGCAAGGTGTCAGGGCCTTTTCCTTATGCCTCGAACCCTGCACCTGCTCGGCCTTCTCTTCATAATGTGACCACGCTGAGGGACCGGTTCTGAAGGAGAACGGAATGACCAACAGGGAACGCGTCATCGCCTCGATCAGCCACCAGCAGCCCGACAAGGTCCCCTACGAGATCGGGTTCACCCAAAAGGCTTATCAGAAGATGGCCGAGTTTCTCGGGAACGAGAACGTCTACGCGAAGCTCAAGATCGACAACTGCATGTGCGGACTCGGCACCGAACTCGGCGGGCGCTGGATCAACCCGAACGTGTACGAAGACGAGTTCGGCGTCCAGTGGGACAAATCCATCGACAAGGACATCGGCAACCCATGCAACCTCGTCGTGACCGCAGAAAACCTGAACGACTGCCGCTTTCCCAACCCGGACGACCCCGAACGCTACAAGAACTATGAACAGGTAATTCGCGAGAACCCCGACCGCTTCCTGATGCCAGGAATCGGCTTCAGCCTGTTCGAGCGCGCGTGGACGATGGCCGGGATGGAGAACGTCCTCATGGGCATGGCCGGCAATCCCAGGTTCGTTCACGCGCTGCTAGATCGCATCACTGAGTTCAACCTGAAGGTCATCGAGCACGCTTGCTCATACGATGTCGACGGCATGTCGTTCGGCGACGACTGGGGCCATCAGCGGGGC
>CAYXNI010000158.1:0-6110 GCA_964466285.1 uncultured Planctomycetota bacterium
CAGGTGACTAACGAATGCTGACACTCAGGTGACTAACAAATGCTGACAGTTGGCTAGTAACCAGTCGCGGCTGAACAGCGGTGACGGCCAACGGGCGCAACATCAGCGCGAGGGGAACATCCCCTTTCTTCTGCCGGGGGTCTCCCTGTTTACTGATTACTGCCTACTGCTCACTACTGACTGCTCTTGCCTCTCCTGCCTGTGCGGCTTGCCTTACCGTTGTTCATCCCATCGTACGCCTGGTCACTCCCAATATCATTATCATTGTTCACTGGAGTTCTCTGAGCACGCCGATCACCTTGCCGGCGAGGATGACCTGGGCCTGGTCGGCGTCCACATAGATGGGCGCCATGCTCTCGTTCGCGGGCTGGAGGCGGATGCGGTTGCCCTCGTGGAAATATCGCTTGACGGTGGCCTCGTCGCCGATGACGGCGGCGACGATGTCGCCGTTCTCGGCGGTCTCCTGCTTCCGGACGAAGACGTAATCCCCGTCATAGATTCCGGCGTCGCGCATGCTGTCGCCTTTCACGCGGAGCGCGAACACCGTGTCGCTGTCCCCGAAAAAGCGGGCATCCACGTCGATCTGGTCTTCGATATTTTCGACGGCCAGGAGCGGCTGGCCGGCGGCGATGCTGCCGACAATCGGGATGCGCCGAGCGCCCGAGGCGACTCGGGAATCCTCCCGCTGCACGAGTTCGATCCCTCGGGCCGAACGAGGCCGCTGGCGGATGTAACCCTTCTTCTCCAGCGCCAGAACGTTGTCCCGCACCGTGCCGGTGGATTTCATTCCGAAGTGCTCGCCGATCTCGCGGATCGTCGGCGGACGCTGCGTGTTCTCGATGTACGAGAGGATGAACTCGTACACCTCCCGCTGGCGTTTCGTCAACCCTTTCATTCGGTCCTCCACACAGGAGCTATTGTTCGGCTACCCGTTCGTTATAAAAATACCACACGAATGAATGGTTGTCAAGCGGAAAAATCTGCCATTTGTTTCCAATATCCTACTTTTGTGTGGTAGACGGATGTCAATGGGAAGAAGTGGAGGCGTTTGCGATGTGGGCTCACGCGAGGTTCGTGCGTACAATCTGTAGGGGCGGGGTTGCCCCAGGTTATCCTGTTTCGCCCTGTTCGGGGCTTGCGTGTGTGACTCGACCGGGGGCGTACGCCGTCCGAGCCGGTAATCGTGCTACAGTTTCGAAAAATGGTAAGGGGGCAATTACGTGTGGGCGGAGCGCGGTGCGCCGGTTGTGGCCGCTGTGTCGCGGGCATCTCGCCCTCGTGTGTCGCGGGCATCCCTTCGGCTTCGCTCCCTTCGGGTCTGAGCCTCAGGGTCGAAGACAGGGCAGGCCTGCCCGCGATCCCTTCATTTCCGAGGCCGAGACGGCCTCGGGACACGAAGGCGGGACGCCTTCGTCACGTTCTAGGACCGCCGGGCAACCGGCGTGGACTCAAGGCACACACGGAACTGACTCCTTACGAAAAATGCCAAAAAAGGGTTTTATACGGCCAACGGACGCGGTATAATTCGCCTTCAAGTTGAGCGATGCTGGTGTTGTAATGGTGTCCATTAATCTTTAACGCCGTGAAGGGAGGTGAGTGAATAATGGCAAAGAAGGCTCTTGACATGATGATTGTGGCGAGCAAGGTGAAGGCGTACATCAAGGCCAATGGCTGCATGACGGCCAGCGATTCGCTTCCAGCGCTGAACGCGAAGTTGGCGTGCGTCCTGAACGCGGCCATCGCCCGCACGAAGGGCAACAGGAGATCGACGGTCAAGCCGCAGGATCTCTAGGATTCAAGCGAGTTTCGAGAGAAAAGCACCCGAGCCACTTGGGTGCTTTTCTGTTTTATGTGCCAGAGTTGGACGCTGTTTCAAAACGCGTTTCTGGTTTCGTGACACGGGCGTCCCGCCCGTGACAGACCCACGGCCAAGATGGCCGTGCCACGTCGCGCCGCCACTGGGTACCTCCCGCCCAAGCGAAAATCCACCGCAAAACACCCGGTGTTCAGAATGTCGACTCGATTCCGCCCGGCCGGATTCCGGGCGGCGGGGTGGGTGTTCAGCCGGGTGCGGGCTTGTAGTACCTGACCGCTTCCGTCTCGGCGAGGTGGCGGATGTTGTTGATCCGCGTCTGGTCCGAGGGATGGGTGCTCAGGAACTCGGGGGTGCGGGCGCCCTTCGACGACGCGGTCATTCGCTCCCAGAAGCTGACGGCGGCCCGCGGGTCATACCCGGCCATCGCCATGAAGATGAGGCCCATGCGGTCGGCGGCGTTCTCCTGGCCGCGGCTGTAGGGGAGAATCACTCCGACCTCTGCCCCGGCCCCGAATGCCGCCATCATCACCTGCCGGGTTTGGGCGGGTTTCTGGCTGAGGGCTTCTTCGAGGACGGAGGCGCCCAGGTTGACGACGAGTTGATGGCTGAGTCGTTCGTTCCCATGGTTGGCCACGGCGTGGGCGATCTCGTGGCCCACAACGACGGCCAGGCCGGCCTCGTCCTTCGCCACGCGCAAGAGGCCGCTGTAGACAACGACCTTGCCGCCCGGCATGCACCATGCGTTGACCTCGGGCGACTCCACGAGGTTGAATTCCCACTGGTATCCGTCGAGCCGATTTGGTTCGCCCTGCCGGATGAAGTACTCTTCGACAGCCTTTTGAACACGCTGCCCCACCCGCTTGACCATCGCGGTGGCCTGAGGGTCGCTGCTCAGCTTGTGGTCGCCGAGGAAGTCCTGGTAAGCCTGAAAGCTCTCCCTGTTGAGAGTTGAGTTGCTGACAAGGAGTAGCTGGGGCCGGCCTGTGATTGGCTCGGGCGTACACGATGCGACCAGCACCGACAGGAGCAGAAGAACGGATGACATCCTCAGTTTGTTCATGGGTATCTCCTCAATCCGTGTGGCCTCCGCGCGGGCGGTTCTCTTCCCAAAACCCGGACATTTATCAGTATCCACGAAACCCGGACGCGAGTCAACATCCGCTTTTTCAGAGGCATTTGCGCTGTGGCCTTCCTCCCGCGCCACGCATACAACATGTAGGGGCATGGCATGCCGTGCCCCTGCGGATTGCGGGCGTTTTTTCGCGAACCGGGCACATCGCAAATCCCTCCTTCGATAAGCTTGACGGACGCGGCTTCATTCGCTACCTTGTAGCCGCTTGGGACTCCTGGAAGTGACGCGCTTCGCCAGGACAAGCAACGGATCGCGTGGCCTTGCTTTCGAAGCAGCAGCGAGTTGCGCCGGCCGCCCTGTGCATGGGCTGTACGCACACATTCTGTGGAGGAGAATCGCATGGCGATCAAGGAAATCACGCTTGCCCGGCTGAATGTCAGGAAGTTCATCGCGGAACAGGTCGAGGAGATCAAGGCGGCCGTGGGCGACGGCTTGGCCATCAATGCCCTGTCCGGCGGCGTTGATTCCTCCGCCGTCACGCTGCTCGGGCACAGAGCCCTGGGCCGGCGGCTCAAGACGTACTTCGTCGAGAACGGTCTGATGCGCCAAGGCGAGGCGAAGCAGATCGTCGGGTGGTTCAGGAAGCTCGGCGTGAAGGTCGAGGTCTTCGACGCCCGGGACCGCTTCTTCGCCGCGCTCAGGGGGATCACCGACCCCGAGGAGAAGCGCGAGAAGGGCATCACCCAGGTGTTCTACAAGGACGTCTTCGGCCAGCTTGTGCGGCAGAGCGGCGCGAAGTTCCTGCTCCAGGGGACGAACTTCACCGACGTGGAGGAGACAGTGGCCGGGGTCAAGCGCCAGCACAATATCCTGGCGCAGCTCGGCATCGACACGCAGGCGCAGTTCGGGTACAAGGTGCTCGAGCCGATCATCCAGCTCCGGAAGCCGGCCGTCCGCGTCGTGGCCAGGGCACTGGGGTTGCCGAAGGA
Source organism: uncultured Planctomycetota bacterium (assembly GCA_964466285.1). Lineage (GTDB taxonomy): Bacteria > Planctomycetota > PUPC01 > PUPC01 > PUPC01 > CAYXNI01. Next base: position 3,878 of record CAYXNI010000158.1, read on the forward strand.
AATCTACGCGCGTCCGCCGTTCCCGGGCCCGGCGCTGTGCGCCCGCGTGATCGGCGAGGTGACGCCCGAACGGGTCGAGACCGTCCGCAAGGCGACGAAGATCGTCGAGGAAGAACTCGGCAAGACCAAGGCGTTCCAGTACCTGGCCATTCTCCACGCGGACATGGTGACGGGCATGCGGAACGGCCGGCGCGACTACGGCCAGCAGATCGAGGTCCGCTGCTGGGACAGCACGGACGCCGTGACCGGCAAGCCGACAAAGCTTCCGTTCGCGACGCTGGAGCGGCTGGGCAAGAGGATTTCGAGCGAGGTGCCGGGCGTGGTCAGCGTGACGTACAACATCACGCCGAAACCCCCCAGCACAATCGAGGCAGTGTAAGACCGTTGCACGACCGTCAGGGCCGTGTTCCTTGTCACGGGCGGGACGCCCGTGGTACAGAGCCACCGAGGGAAAGCTATGCCAAGGCGCGACGACATCAAGAAGGTCATGATCATCGGGTCCGGGCCGATCATCATCGGCCAAGCGTGCGAGTTCGACTATTCGGGGACGCAGGCCTGCAAAGCGCTGCGGTCGCTCGGATACCAGATCGTGCTGGTGAACTCCAACCCGGCCACGATCATGACCGACCCTGGGATGGCGGACGTGACGTACATCGAGCCGCTGACCGTGTCGGCGATGACCGAGATCATCGAGAAGGAGCGGCCTGACGCGCTGCTTCCCAACCTCGGCGGGCAGACGGGCCTCAACCTCGCCTCCGAGCTGGCGAAGGCGGGCGTCCTCGACAAGTACGGGGTCAAGGTCATCGGCGTCCAGGTGGATGCCATCGAACGGGGCGAGGACCGTATCGCCTTCAAGAACACGATGACGGGGCTCGGCATCGACCTGCCGAAGAGCGAAGCCGTCTACACCGTGGAGGACGCGGAGCGCGTCGCGCAGGAGCTCGGTTATCCCGTCGTGATCCGGCCGGCGTATACGATGGGCGGCACGGGCGGCGGGCTGGTGTACAACACCGAGGAGCTGCGTGCCGTGGCGAGCCGGGGGATCGCCGCGAGCATGGTCGGGCAGATACTGGTGGAAGAGTCCGTCCTCGGGTGGGAGGAGCTTGAACTCGAGGTCGTGCGCGACGCGAAGAACCAGATGATCACCGTCTGTTTCATCGAGAATGTGGACGCGATGGGCGTGCACACCGGCGACTCGTTCTGCACCGCGCCCATGCTCACGATCGACCCCGAGCTCCAGAAGCGGCTGCAGAAGCATTCGTACGACATTGTCGAGGCGATCCAGGTGATCGGCGGCACGAACATCCAGTTCGCGCACAACCCGGAGACCGGTCGCGTCGTCGCGATCGAGATCAACCCGCGCACGTCGCGCTCGTCGGCGCTCGCCTCGAAGGCGACGGGCTTCCCCATCGCGCTCGTGTCGTCCAAGCTCGCCGGTGGGCTGACGCTTGACGAGATTCCTTACTGGCGCGAAGGCACACTTGACAAGTACACCCCCTCGGGCGACTACGTGGTGGTCAAGTTCGCCCGGTGGGCGTTCGAGAAGTTCAAGGGGTCCGAAGACAAGCTGGGCACACAGATGCGCGCGGTGGGCGAGGTGATGAGCATCGGCAAGAACTACAAGGAAGCCCTGCAGAAAGCCATCCGCTCGCTCGAGAACGGCCGCTACGGCCTGGGCTTCGCCAAGGACTTCAACAAGCGCCCGCTCGAAGAACTAATGCTCATGCTCGGCCACGCGACAAGCGAGCGGCAGTTCATCATGTACGAGGCCCTCCGCAAAGGGGCCGATGTCAACGAACTCTACCGGAAGACGTACATCAAGCCGTGGTTCATCCAGCAGATGAAGGAACTGGTCGAGCTGGAAGAGCAAGTGCTGAAGCACAAGGGGAGCTCGCTTCCCGATTCGCTTCTCGTGCAGGCCAAGAAGGACGGATTCGCGGACAAGTACCTGGCCAAGCTGCTCGGCGTTGCGGAAGGACAGATTCGCGCGCAGCGCAAGAAGCTCGGCGTAGTCGAAGGCTGGCATGCCGTGCCGGTGAGCGGCGTCGAGAACGCCGCCTACTACTATTCGACCTACAACGCCCCCGACCAGTCGCCGGTCAGCCCCAACCGCAAGGTCATGATCCTGGGAGGGGGACCGAACCGAATCGGGCAGGGCATCGAGTTCGACTACTGCTGCGTCCATGCCGCCTTTGCCCTCCGCGACATCGGCGTCGAGACGGTCATGGTGAAC
>CAYXNI010000159.1:0-6078 GCA_964466285.1 uncultured Planctomycetota bacterium
TTGCCAACACTCTCCCGGGTAACGCAGGATTGCCAACAATAGCTCAGCGATCTGCTGCAGGAAATCGAGGACGCAGACCAGCGCATAAATGGCAAGACCTTTGCAGGCGATGACCGCCGCATCGCGTGGTTTCATTGACTTCCCCTCCATCGGTCGGTTCCGCAGAATTATCCGTCCTTGTCTCTTCCCAATATGTCCTTCTTGAACTGCTGCAACTTCATCATCGCCTCAAGCGGGCTCAGCGTGTCGGTGTCGAGCTTGCGGATGGCGTCGATGGTCGCTTCGTGCGGGGAACGGAACAGGGTGAGCTGCATCTCGCCGGGCTTCTTCGCCCGGACCTTGACCGGCGCGATGCGCGGACGGTCCTGGTCGTCGAGATTGCTCGCCTCGAGCTGCGCGAGGATGAGCTTCGCTCGCTCGATGATCGACTTCGGGACGCCCGCGAGCTTCGCGACGTGGACGCCGTAGCTCTTGTCCGTCCCGCCCTCGACGATCTTCCGCAGGAAGATGACCTCGTCCTCCCACTCGCGCACGGCCACGTTGTAGTTCCGCGCCTTCGGCAGGACAGACTGGAGCGCGGTCAGCTCGTGGTAGTGGGTGGCGAAGAGGGTGCGCGCGCCGACTTTCTCGTGCAAATACTCGCTGACCGCCCACGCGATGCTGACGCCGTCGTACGTGCTCGTCCCACGCCCCACCTCGTCGAGCACAATCAGGCTCTTGTCGGTCGCGTTGTTGAGGATGTTAGCGGTCTCGTTCATCTCGACCATGAACGTGCTCTGGGCGCGCGAGATTTCGTCCGATGCGCCGACGCGGGCGAAGATGCGGTCGCACACGCCGATCTCGGCGGACTTGGCCGGGACGAAGCTGCCCATCTGCGCCATCAGGACGATCAGCGCGACTTGCCGGATGTACGTGGACTTGCCGGCCATGTTCGGGCCGGTGATGATGGCCATCGTGACCTCGTCGCCGTCAAGCATCGAGTCGTTCGGAACGAACGATTCGCCCTCGAGCATCTGTTCCAGCACCGGATGGCGGCCGTCCTGGATGAGCAGCTTGTGCGAGTCATCGACGACGGGCCGGCAGTACCGGTGCTCCGCCGCGATGAAACCCAGCGCCGCGAGAACGTCGAGCTCGGCGACGGCCCGCGCGACGGCCAGCACCCGGTGTGTCTCGCGGGCCACGGCCTCGCGGACCTCGACGAACAGGTCGTACTCGAGTTGGTCCGCTCGTTCGCCCGACGTGAGCACCTTCGTCTCGTATTCCTTCAGCTCGGGCGTGATGTAGCGCTCGGCGTTCTTCAAGGTCTGCTTGCGAACGTAGTTGGCGGGAATCTTGGCGGCGTGGGTGTTCGTGACCTCGATGTAGTAGCCGAAGACCTGGTTGTAGCTCACCTTGAGCGAGTCGATGCCGGTGCGCTTCACCTCGTCGGCCTGGTATCGGGCCATCCACGTCTTGCCGTCGCGCTGGATGCCGCGAAGCTCGTCGAGCCCGCTGTTGTAGCCGCGCCGGATCATCCCGCCCTCGCGGATCGTCACCGGCGGGTCGTCCGCGATGGACCGGGCGACAAGGCCCACGAGGTCGTCGAGCGGGTCGAGCCGGACGGCGAGGTCGCCGAGGATGCCGGCCGTTCGGGACTCCGCCAGGCGCCGCAGCTCCGGAATCATCTGCGCCGACTGCCGCAGCGCGGCGAGGTCGCGGGCGTTCGCGCGCCCCGTGCTGATCTTGGCCGCGATGCGTTCGATGTCGTGCACGCGTTCGAGCACCGCTCGGACGTCGTCGCGCAGGTCGGCATCGGCGGCGAACTCGGCGACGCCGTCCTGTCGCCGCGTGATCTGCGCCGGGTCGCGGAGCGGCGAGAGAAGCCACTCGTGGAGCAGGCGTGCGCCCATCGTGGTGACCGTCTTGTCGAGCACGCCCAGCAGGCTGCCGCGGCGCTCGCCGCTCCGCATCGTCTCGACGAGCTCGAGGCTCCGCTTGGTCGCGCGGTCAATGAGCAGGTGCTCGGCGTCGACGAACCGCTCGATGCGGCCGATGTGCGCGAGCGACGTGCGCTGCGTCTCGTTCAGGTACTCGATGACGGCGCCCGCGGCGTAGAGGCCGACCGTCAGCCCGCCGCAGCCGAAGCCGTCCAGCGACGCTACGCCGAAGTGCTTGTGCAGCGCCTTCTCCGCGTTGCGCGGCTCGAAGACCCAATCCGCCCGCGCCGTGGCCGCGCCGAGGTGTTCGAGATCGCGGACGAGCCGCGTGTTCCGGGCGACGAGGCCCTCCGGATACAGGCATTCGGCGGGTCCGATCCGGCCGAGCTCGTCCGACAGCCGTGCCGGCTCGACCTCCTCGACGAAGAAGCGCCCGGTCGTCAGATCGACCCACGCGACCCCGCACTCCTTGCTGCGCGGGCACACCGCCGCCAGGTAGTTCGACGAACGCTGGTCGGGCAGCAGGTCGTCCGTCAGCGTGCCCGCCGTGATGACCCGCGTCACCCCGCGGTCGACCACGCCCTTCGCAAGCTTCGGGTCCTCGAGCTGGTCGCAGACCGCGACGCGGTACCCGGCTGTTATAAGCTTCTTTATGTAACCGTCGACCGCGTGGTGCGGCACCCCCGCGAGCGGGACGTTGTCCTTCTCTTTCGACCGCGACGTCAGCGTCAGCCCGAGCACGCGCGACGCCGTCACCGCGTCGTCGAAGAACATCTCGTAGAAATCGCCCATCCGGAACAGCAGGATCGCGTCCTTGTGTTCCGCCTTGATGCGCAGGTACTGCTGCATCATCGGCGTTTTCGTTACGTCGGACAATTGAGCTCTCCTGCGGGGGCGATTCGGCGGATCGGCCCTGCGGCAACGCGAATTGATGGATGATTCTAACCACGAAGGGCACGAAGGGCACGAAGAAAATTCGGAGAAGATGGGGACGCAGATCAACGCAGATGGGACGCCGGTTTCATGGACGCGGGTGAAGGACATGCACGCAGAAACATTCACCCCGGGTGGGCACGGATGGGACCGGGAGGAGAGGATAGACCGCTGAGGGCGGCGATGGGACTGAACCGACTATCAGGACGATAGGAAAAGCGCCGGCCGCAATCTCATCTCCATGCATTATGTTCAGTTTGGGCAGGACCGATTTCAGATCTGCCACGCCCGCGCCCGTCACGGAGTGAACCGGCTGCACCGTCAGGGTACCGGGACGGCTCGCTTGATGGCGGAGTCGGCCGCGGCGCTGACGGCGGTCTGGACGACCGGCTGGATGACCGGCTGGATGAGATTGTCGATGGGACTGGCCGACCGGCCCGCTATGCTGGGGTCGTCCTCGATGACGTCGACGCACAGGATGCCGAGGGCGAAGTCGACGAGTTCGAGGACATCGGCCTCGGCGCCGACCCCGGCGAGCAGGCCGGCCGAGGCGCCGACGGACATGCCGGAGGGCGACCGCTTGGGCCGCTCGCCGATGATCTGCTTGTCTCCGTTCCAGTGTGACGCCGGGAAGAGGAGGCCGGCGGCGAGCCCGCGGCGTGCGAGTGTCCTCGGGCCGCCGAGCCCGATCTGGAGGCTGGTCGACTGCTCGCGGCCGGCGAGGCCGGTCATGTAGTCGATGCCAACCATGAACGGTCCGGCGTACGCGACGGCGCCCACGTTGGCCGCTGAAAGGTCGACATGGGCAACGTCGATGAGGTCCTGGCGCCGGTTCTCGAAGTAGCCGCCGACGGACGTGGGAACGGCGCAGCCGTCGGCACACAGCACGGCGAACAACGCGGCCAGGAGATAGCGCACTTTGACGGACATCTTCATCCCTCCCATATTACTCCTCACAAGACAAGTCTCGGAGTCCGCAGGCGGAAGTTTAGGGGCGTCGAATGTCAAAGCTCCAATCCAATAGCAGTTCAAAGGCCAAAGACCGGACGATGCCGTCCGGTGGTTGTTGCGCTCGGGCATGCGCCCGCGCCCGAGGGGAGGCATTTGCGTTGATGGCGCGACCGTGGCTGTTGTAGGGGCGGGTTTAAAACCCGCCCCTGCAGATTGTACGCACGAACCTCGCGCGAGCCCACATCGCAAATGCCTCGAGGGGTTTTAACATTGAGCTTGTATCTGCATTTGGTAGAATCGGCCGGCTCTTTGGAGGAGAAGACAATGGCGACGTTCCGCGAGGTGAAGGGAGCAAGGTGCCTGATGGGCCGGCTGAAGCACGGGGCCGACCTGCTGGAGGAACTGACGGCGGTGTGCGCGGATCAGGGCGTCCGCCTGGGGCGGGTGGAGGCGCTGGGCGCGCTGCAAAAGGCGCGGCTCGGCTACTACGACCAGGACAAGAGCGAGTACCGGTTCATCGAACTGGACGAGCACCTGGAGATGACGGGCCTGGTGGGCAACGTGTCGCTCCGGGACGGGCAGCCGATGATCCACGCGCACGTGACGCTGGCGGACGAGCAAGGCCGTGCGTATGGCGGGCACCTGGCGCCGGGGACGGTCGTGTTCGCCTGCGAGTTCTGCCTCCAGGCGTTCGAGGGGCCGGAGTTCGAGCGGGGGCTTGACGAGGAGACCGGGCTGCCGCTGTGGCGGATGTGAGGGCTCTTCTTCACCGGGGAACACGCAGAGAGCGCGGGGCGAATGCCGCCGTTGTCCGCTGTCTCTGCGGCCCCTGCGGCAGGAAACGGGCGGATGGATCAATCGCGCATCTGGGGGTCGAAGGCGTCGCGAAGACCGTCGCCGATGAAGTTGAGAGCGAAGAGGACGAGCGTGAACATCAGGCCCGGGAAGAGGAGGAGGTGGGGATAGGCTTCCATGGCGCTCGCGCCCTCGCCGATCAGGCTGCCCCAACTGGGCAGCTCCTTGTCGGTCAGGCCCAGATAACTGAGGAATGCTTCCTGGAGCATGATGGCGGGTACGGTGAGCGTGGAATAGACCACGACGATGCCGGCGAGGTTGGGCACGATGTGGCGGAAGACAATGCGGACCCAGCCTGCGCCGGCGGCGCGCGCGGCCTCGACAAACTCCTTCCGCTTGAGCGCGACGACCTCGCCCCGGACGATGCGCGCCATGGTGAGCCATTGGACGGCGCCCAGCGCGACGAACATCGCCACGATCCGCTGCGTCGGCGTGATGTCCCGCCCCAGCATGGCCATGATGAGCACGACGAACAGGAGGTAAGGGAGGCCGTAGAGCACGTCGACGAACCGCATCATCACGCCGTCAGTACGGCCTCCGCGGTACCCGGCGACGGCGCCGTAGCTGACGCCGATGACCACGCTGACGAGCGTCCCCACGAGTCCCACCGCAAGCGAGATGCGCCCGCCGACCAGACAACGGACGAGGAGATCACGCCCGAGCTCGCCCGTGCCGAACCAGTGCCGGGCCGAGGGACCCTGCGGCCAGTCGTCGTCCAGCGGCACGCGCCTGTAGTCGTAGGGGCACAGCCACGGCCCGGCGATGCACACGACGGCGAACACCGCAACCAGGACGAGGCAGACGACCGCGAGCCGGTTGCGCAGGAACCGCCGGAGCGAAATGCGGAACGGTGACATCGGCCTGCGGACGTCGGTCATTCGGTCCGAATCCTCGGGTTAAGCACCGCCTGAACCACATCGACGGCAATGTTGAAGATGATAAGAAGCGAACCGTACACCAGCACGATTCCCATGACCAGCGTGTAGTCCCGTGCGCTGGGGGCCGAGATGAAGTAGGAGCCCATCCCGGCGATATGAAAGACCTTCTCGAGAACCACGCTGCCCGTCAGGATTCCCGCCGCGGCGGGCCCGAGATACGAAATGAGCGGAGCGATCGCCTTTCGCAATGCGTGACGGAAGACGACGGCCGTCTCGCCCAGCCCCTTCGCCCGCGCGGTGCGGATGAAGTCCTCGCGGATGACCTCCAGCATGCTCGCCCGCATGATGCGCGCGATTCGTCCGGCGAACGCGACCCCCAGCGCCGCCGCCGGGAGCACGAGCCCGCGGCCCCCGTTCCAGTCGGACACGGGCAGCCACCGCAGCCACAGACCGAAGACGATGGACAGCACGGGCCCCAGGACCATGTTCGGGACGGTAAAGCCGAGCAGCGAGGCTGACATCAGAACGTGATCGCTGAGCCGGTT
>CAYXNI010000160.1:0-6037 GCA_964466285.1 uncultured Planctomycetota bacterium
TTCTTGCAGTCCGGGTAGCCGGCGCATCCGAGGAACTTGCCTCGGCGCCAAATCTTGAGGACCATCGGCTTGCCGCACTTCTCGCAGACGACGCCAGTGTCGGCGGGGGCCTCTTCGCCGGTGTTGCCGCCGCGTTTGTACTTGCACTCCGGGTAGCCGGAGCAGCCGAGGAAGCGGCCGAACTTGCTCCAGCGCTCGAGGAGCGGTTTGCCGCAGTCGGGACACACTTCGCCCGGAACTTCGACGCCCTTCACGATCTTCATTTCCGTACCGGCCTTTTCGAGGTCGGCCTTGAAGACTTTGTAGAACTCGTCGAGGACGCTGACCCAGTCGATGTGGTCTTCCTCGATCTTGTCCAGCTTCTCTTCCATCGCGGAAGTGAACTGGACGTTTATCACGTCGGGGAAGCTGGCGACGAGGAGGTCCGTGACGACGATGCCGAGGTCGGTGGCGAAGAAGGCGCGCTTTTCCTGCCGGACATAGCCGCGCTCCTGAATGGTGGAGATGATGGCGGCGTAGGTGCTGGGGCGGCCGATTCCCTCGCGTTCGAGGGTGCGGACGAGCGAGGCCTCGGTGTAGCGGGGCGGGGGCTTGGTGAAATGCTGCGACGGGGTAAGTTCGAGGAGGTCGAGTTTCTGGCCGGGCTGAAGCGGCGGGAGAACCTGCTGGTCGTTGCCGTCCGGCGGGCCGCTGAGCTTTGTGAAGCCGTCGAACACGGTGACGCGGCCCTTGGCCTTGAAGACGCCGGCGCCGGCACGGATGTCGGCGTTAGTTACGTCGTAGACGGCGTCACTCATCTGCGTGGCGACGAAGCGGCGCCAGATGAGGTCGTAGAGCTTGTTCTGGTCGGGCGTGAGGAACGGGCGGACCTGCTCGGGCGTGCGGAGAGCGGAGGTGGGGCGGATCGCTTCGTGGGCGTCCTGGGCACTCTTTTTCGCCTTGTAGGCACGGGGCGTACCGTGCAGGTAGCGATCGCCGAACTGCTGCTGGATGAGGCCTCTGCACTCTTGGACGGCGTCGGGCGACATTCGGAAGGAGTCGGTTCGCATATAAGTGATGAGGCCGACGGCCTCGCCACCGAGTTCCACCCCCTCATAAAGCTGTTGAGCGATTTGCATCGTCTTCTTTGTGGCGAAGTGGAGCAGCGCCGACGCCTGTTGCTGGAGCAGGCTGGTGTTGTACGGAGGACCCGGAGAGGTTCTTAGTTGCTTCTGTTCGACCGCGGCGACAGTGTATTTGGCGCTGCGGAGATCGGCGGCGACGGTCTCCGCTTCGATCCCGTTGCTGGGCCGGAACTCTTTGCTTATCCATTCAACCAATTCCGCGTCGAACTGGTCGGCCTCGTTCCTGTTCCCAGTGGGCGCGAGCTTCGCGATGATCTGCCAGTATTCCTCGGGCACGAACGCGCGAATCTCCTTCTCGCGCTCGACGATCAGGCGGACGGCGACGGACTGGACGCGACCGGCGCTGAGGCCGTATGTCACCTTCTCCCAGAGCAGCGGGCTGAGCTGGTAGCCGACGATCCGGTCGAGCACGCGCCGCGCCTGCTGGGCGTTGACCTTGGCCATGTCGATCTCGCGCGGGTGCTCGAAGGCCTCCTGCACGGCCCGCTTGGTGATCTCGTTGAAGGTCACTCGGGCGACCTTCTTGCGCGGGAGCTTGAGCGCCTCGGCGATGTGCCAGGCGATGGCTTCGCCCTCGCGGTCGGGGTCGGGGCAAAGGTAGATGGTGTCGGCGTCTTTAGCGGCGGACTTGAGGGCTTTGAGGACGGCGGTGCGGCCCTTGAGGGGCTCGTAGGTCGGGGCGAAGTCGTGCTCGATGTCGACGCCGATGGTCTTGGCGGGCAGGTCGCGCACGTGGCCCATCGAGGCTTTGACGGTGTATCCTCGGCCAAGGTATTTCTCGATCGTCCGCGCCTTGGCGGGCGACTCAACGATGACCAGGAATTTCGCCACACGCTTGCTCCGGTCCAGATTCCGGCTCAGGTCGCCTTTTCCTTGAACCAGCCGAACCGCGGGAGCCTGCCCACAAGCGGGATGGCGTAATCGCGGAACGCTTCGGTCACTCCGTTCCCCTCGGCGTTGATGAACTCGTCGGGCATCGGCCGCGTCTCGCGAGCCACGCTCTCGAGGGGAGTCCATGCGTAGCTGACCGCGTAGGCCCTGGCCGTCCCCGCCCGTTTGATGGCGATCGAGCCGTTCGGGTGCTCGTCCAGCGCGGCGGTCCGCACGGCCACGCGTCCGACCTGCAACGCTTCTTCGGCGTCCACCCTCGAGACGATCTCGGGGAAGCACCGCTGAATGTAGCCGAACGTATCCGCCCGCACCCGCTGCTTCTCTCCCAGCCGTTCCTTGATGCGCATGCACAGGTAGTCGCCCAGCGCACCGCTGCCCGAGAGCTGAATGTTGCCGTGCGCGTCCTTCTCTCCGCTCGCGAGGACCGGCTGGCCGTTTTCGTCGGCGATGCCCTCCGAGACCGCGATGCAGCAGCGGCCGAGCTCGTCGTAGACACGCTTCACGTCGGCGGTGAACTGGTCCATGCGAAAGGGCCGCTCGGGGACGTACACGAGGTGCGGGCCGTCGTCACTGCGCTGCTGTCCTAGAACGGACGCAGCGGCCAGGAACCCGGCATGCCGGCCCATTATCACAGCGATCTTGACCCCGGGCATAGCGCGGTTGTCGAGCTGATCCCCCATGAGGGCGAGGGCGACAAACCGCGCGGCCGAGCCGTAGCCCGGACAGTGATCATTCTCCCGCAGGTCGTTGTCGATCGTCTTCGGAATGTGATAGACCCGCATGTCAAACCCCGCGTCCGCCGCGTGAGTCGCCACAATGTGCGCGGTCTCGGCGGAATCGTTCCCCCCGATATAAAAGAAGTACCGCACGTCGTTCTTCTTGCACACCTCAAAGATCTGGTGGCACTCCTCGGGCGTGGGCTTCTTCCGCACGGAGCCCAGCGCCGCAGACGGAGTCCGCGCGATCCGGTCGAGCGAACGAGGGTTCTCCGCGCGGAGATCGACGAAATCCTCGTGAATTATGCCCTTGATCCCGTGACGGGCGCCCAGGATGCCGCGCACTTCCTTGCACTTCACCATTTCCCTGATCGCGCCGACAAGGCTCTGGTTGATGACTGCGGTCGGGCCGCCCGACTGGGCGATGATCGCGTTTCCCTTCAGTTCCACCTTCCCTGTTTCAAGCTCTGACACGACACCTCCTCCGAATGGAATCCCTTACGCCAACTGAGCGGAGGGTATTATAGGCCGGGAGCACCGTATTGCAAGAGCCTTGACCGCCGCGGCCACACCCGACCGCCGAGGCACTTGCGATGTGGGCTCGCGCGAGGTTCGTGCGTACAATCCGTAGGGGCGGGTTTCAAACCCGCCCCTACAACAGCCAAGGTCGCGCCATCAACGCAAATGCCTCCCCCCGGTTGCTCCGCGCCTGTGCCGTGCCTGAGAGCGCTTTACCCGAGTGGCCGGGTTCCGCACCACGACCGCCCGGAGTTGGAGCAAAGCTGCGCGTATGGTCGTGGAAAACTCCCCGCAACTGGGTGTGCGTCTTGATTACTGCGGTCGGACCTCCACCGTCTGCATGGGCCTCGACCGGCGTCTGCGAACCGCAAGAAGCGCGACCAACCCGGCCAGGACAAGCCCCGGCGGCTCGGGAATGAACAGCCGACTGTCCGCGTCGTGCGAGTAGGGTGCGAACAGGCTTGCGGTCTTCCCGTTCGCCTTTGTCCCGTCTGCCGACGCGTCCAGATGGAGCCCCCCGAACATGCTGTATGAGATCGTGTACTCGAGAATGACGCCCCGAGCGGTGCTGTCATCCTCGCCCGGGTTGTAGTTATGAATGACGTCCGTTCCCGCATCGAGATTCATGTCCGGAAGCGCCAGGCTGTAATAGTAGGTCGGATACACCCCGTGCGGCTGCTGCCGGGCCGGGATGCCCCAGTCGAACAAAGAGACTGTGGTGCCCGCAGGATAACCCGGGCCAGTCACGGTCACCGTCCCGCCCGGGACCCAGAGCGCCTGTGGGACGCCAATGTCCAGGGTAACGTCAGTCAGGTGCACGATCGGGTCGCTCGCCCCAAGCACCTGAAGCGCGAACGGATTGCCGGCCGTGGTCCATGACTCCGTTTCAAGATCGTACGTTGATCCGGGAACGTAAAGCTGAAGGGTCGGTATTGCCTGTGCAACCGGGCAAGCGACCAGTAGGACTGTGGCGATAGCCAGGGCGGTTTTCAACATTAGCCCGCTTCCTCCTCGTATTTGGCCTTTTCTCCCGTCAGTGGTGGTGATCGGCGACCGTCGGGACACTATTAGCCCGTTCGGGACGAGGCAGAGGGCCCGCAGCGCAAGTGGTGTTTATGCTGCCAACCGGCCAAAGGTTACAGAGCGGGTTTGTTGGCTGCCGGATGGGGATTTTTCCAGACTCCACGCCATTCCGGTCGGCGGGCCGTGCTTGACGCCGGCGATTGGCACCACTAGAATGCTCTCCGACGCTGTTTCAAGAACGGGTCGCGCTGGAGAGCCAATGCCGCGCTACGCCGCTCGCCCATCTGTCAGGAGTTTCCGGTGAGAATCCCGCTGCTTGATATCGTCAAGATGCACCGGCCGATCCGCGATGAGATTCTGGCAGCAATGACGGAAGTTCTCGATTCCGGCTCGTACATCAACGGCAGCTACGTGGAGAACTTCGAAGGCGAGTTCGCCGCATACACCGGAACGAAGCGCGCGGTCGGCGTTACCTCCGGCTCCGACGCGCTGATCGTCGCGCTGATGGCGCTCGACGTGAAGCCCGGCGACGAGATCATCACCAGTTCGTTCACGTTCTTCGCAACGGCGGGCGCAATTGTTCGGGTCGGCGCGCGGCCCGTCTTCGCTGACATCGATCCGGTGACGTTCAACATCGACCCTGCCGACATCAAGGCCCGCGTCACGAAGAGGACGGCCGGAATCATCCCCGCGCACCTGTTCGGCCAATCCGCGGACATGGACCCGATCAACGCGATTGCCCGGACGCACGGGTTGTGGGTGGTTGAGGACGCCGCGCAATCCATCGGGGCCCTGTATCACGGCAGGATGTGCGGGTCCCTAAGCACGATCGGCACGTACTCCTTCTTCCCCGCCAAGAACCTGGGATGCCTGGGCGACGGCGGGGCATGCGTGACCAATGACGCCGCACTGGCGGAGCAGATCGAAGTGCTGCGAAACCACGGCATGAAACCGCGATACTACCACAAGCTCGTCGGCGGAAACTTCCGGCTCGACGCCCTGCAGGCCGCGGTTCTGTCCGTGAAGTTGCCTTACCTTAAGGGTTGGGAGAAGCAACGCCGTGCCGCGGCGGCCGCATACACCGGGCTGCTCAGCGGCAACGACCTGTTCGTTCCGCCGACCGAAACGCCCGGCAACTATCACGTGTTCAACCAGTACGAGTTGCGCGTCAAGCAGGGCAGGCGAGACGCCGCCGTCGCAAAACTCACCGAGGCCGGGATCGGGAACGCGATCTACTATCCGGTGCCCCTTCACCTCCAGGAATGCTTCGCCGGTCTCGGGTACAAGAGGGGCGACCTGCCCGTGACCGAACAGGCGTGCGACGAGGTCCTCGCCCTCCCCATCCTCGCCGATGAGCAGACCTGCCGCGCAGTGGTGGACGTGCTGCGGCAGGTCTAAATGACTTTGCGTGAATGCGCAACATGCACAGGACGCCTGGATTGTGGCACGGGCATCTTGCCCGTAATTTCACGGCCTGGAAGGCCGTGCCACGAAAGGGCCCCAATACAGCATGTTGCACGATCTCGCGAAGTAATATAGTGCCGCCTCCGGACCGCTCCGACTGAACCCCACGCGCAATATGCCGAGAATAAGTGAAGGTTTTCCCTTTTGGGGGCGGACTAGATCATGGAGATTGACGCCACTCGCACGGTAAACGAACTCATCACCGCCGTCTCGATGGCCATGGACATCGAGGAAGGCGTCAAGCTCTACCACGGCTGGCGCGTGGCCATCGTCGCGGCGCACCTGGCCAGGGCGCTCGGC
>CAYXNI010000161.1:0-6026 GCA_964466285.1 uncultured Planctomycetota bacterium
GACGACACCGCCCTCCGCACCCCGGTGGCCAACGCCGTCCAGGCCGGCATCCCCGTCGTCATCATCGATTCCGACCTCAAGAGCGACCGGCACACGAGCTTCGTCGCCACCGACAACGTCGAAGGCGGCCGAAAGGGTGGCGAATACCTCGCCCAGCTCATCGGCGGCAAGGGCAAGGTCATCATGCTCCGCTACCAGGAAGGCTCCGCCAGCACCGCCAACCGCGAGACGGGCTTCCTCGAAGCCATCGCGAAGCACAAGGACATCGAGGTGGTCAGCTCCAACCAGTACGGCGGCGCCACGACCGAGACCTCGTTCAAGGCCAGCGAGAACCTGCTCGGGCGGCTCAAGAACCCGGACGGTACGCTCAGCATCGACAGCATCTTCTGCCCCAACGAATCCACCACGTTCGGCATGCTTCGGGCGCTTCAGGACGCCGGGCTGGCGGGCAAGGTGAAGTTCGTCGGCTTTGACGCCTCCACCAAGCTCGTCGACGCGCTTCAGAACGGCGAGATCGACGGACTCGTCGTCCAGAACCCCATGCGGATGGGATACCTCGGCGTCAAGACGATGATCGAACACCTGAAGAAGACGCCCGTGGAGAAGCGAGTCGACACCGGTGTGGTTCTGGTCAAGCGTGAGGACATGGACAAGCCGGAGATCAAGGAGCTCCTCCATCCGGATCTCGATAAATGGCTGAAGACCCCCTGAAGCCCCGGCTCGAGATGGCCGGGGTCCACAAGCGGTTCGGCGCGACAGTTGCTCTCCATGATGTGAGCATCGCCGTACGCGCCGGTGAAGTCCACGCGCTCGTCGGCGAAAACGGCGCCGGCAAGAGCACGCTGATGAAGGTGCTCTCCGGTGCGATTCGCCCGGACGCCGGCTCGATGCGGCTGGACGGGCAGCCCTACCGCCCCCGCGACCCATTCGCCGGCCGGCAAGCGGGCGTCGCCATGATCTACCAGGAACTCTCCCTCGCCCCGCACCTGTCAGTCGAAGAGAACGTGCTGCTGGGCATGGAGCCGACACGCCTCGGGTTCCTCCGCCGGGGCGAGATGCGCGAGCGGGCCCGCCGGGCACTGGGCGAGCTGGGACACACGGAGATCCGTCCCGGCCAGGTGGCCGGCCGCTTGCCCATCGCCGCGCGCCAGCTCGTTGAGATCGCCCGCGCGATTGCCGTCGGGTGCCGCGTCCTTGTGCTCGACGAGCCGACGAGCAGCCTCTCGCGCCGGGACGTGCGACAGCTCTTCCAGTTCATCGCCAGGCTCAAGCAGAGCGGCCTCGCCATCGTCTACATCTCGCACTTCCTCGAGGAAGTGAAGGAGATTTCGGACTCGTTCACCGTCCTCCGCGACGGACAGGTTGCCGGCACGGGCCACACCGCGTCGGTCACGGTGCCCGACATCGTCCGCCTCATGGTCGGCCGCCGCGTGGAGCAGCTTTATCCTCGCTCGCCCCGCCGGGCTGGCGAGCCGGTGCTCGAGGTCGGTGATCTGGCAGGCCGCCCGAAGCCCACGTCGGCCTCGTTCATCCTGCACCGGTCCGAGGTCCTCGGCATCGCGGGCCTCGTCGGCGCCGGCCGGACCGAACTTCTGCGCACACTCTTCGGCCTGGCCCCCGTCCGGGCCGGCCGCATCCGGCTCGGCGTCTACGTCGGCCCCGCCTCCCCCGCCCGCCGCTGGGCCCAGGGAGCCGGCCTGCTCAGCGAGGACCGCAAGGGCGAGGGGCTGGCTGCCGCGATGACGATCGCCGACAACCTGACCCTCTCCAAGTGCTCCGGCTTCGGCCCGATGGGCCTCATCCTGCCCTCCCGCCAGATGCGGGCGGTCCAGGCCTGGATCGAACGGGTCGGCATCCGCTGTCGCAGCGCCGCCCAGCGGGTCGAGGACCTCTCCGGCGGCAACCAGCAGAAGGTTGCCCTCGCCCGGCTCCTTTATCACGACGTCGACGTCCTTCTCCTGGACGAGCCGACGCGCGGCATCGACGTCGCCAGCAAGGCCCAGATCTATCAACTCATCGACGACCTGGCCACCCGCGGCAAGGCCGTGCTGGTCGTCTCCGGATACCTGCCCGAACTGCTCGGAATCTGCGACCGCGTTGCCGTCATGAGCCGCGGACAACTCGGGCCTGCCCGGCCCGTCGGCGAATGGACCGAGCACGATATCCTGCTCGAGGCCACATCCGGAGAAGTCGCATGAGCCAGCAGACGCCGGCCGCTCCCAACCCGTCGTACGCCGCCGCCTGGGGCCGGCGCTGGCTTCGCCGCCTCGGCCCACTCCTCGCGCTCCTCGGCGTCTTCCTCCTGTTCTGCCTGATCGGCCCCCCGAGCTTCTTCACGCTCGGCAACATCGAGACGATCGCCCGGCAAAGCACCATCGTCGGCACCGCGGCGCTCGGAGCCACACTGATCATCATCGTGGGCGGGATCGACCTGTCCGTCGGTTCCGTCATCGCGCTGAGCACCGTCGCCATCGCCGCCGTCTTGCAGTCCGGCCCCGACATCGTCCGGCTCGTCCAGTCCGTGCTGGGCATCGACATCACCGGCTTCGTTCCGCTGATCGCCGCGGCTGCCGGAGTCGCCGTCGGCTGCGCCTGCGGCGCCTTCAACGGACTGCTCGTCACCCGGCTCCGTCTACTCCCGTTCATTGTCACGCTCGGCAGCCTGCTCATTTTCCGCGGCCTTGCCAAGGGCATGGCGTCCGAGCAGAAGATCGACGCCCCGGTTACCTGGCTCAACAACCTTGTTGCCACCCTGCCCCCCGGCCAGCGCTGGCAGATCGTGCCCGCCGGCGTCTGGATGATGCTGCTCCTTGCGCTCGCCATGGGCGTCCTGCTCCGCTACACCCGTTTTGGCCGCCACGTTTTCGCCATTGGCTCCAACGAACAGACTGCCCGCCTCTGCGGCGTTCACGTTCGCCGGGTCAAGCTCACCGTCTACCTTCTCGGAGCCGGTTTTGCCGGCCTTGCGGGCCTGGTCCAGTTCTCGCGGCTCACGGCCGGTGATCCCACCGTGGCGCAGGGCCTGGAGCTGGATGTCATTGCCGCGGTCGTGATCGGCGGCGGCAGTCTGGCCGGCGGCGAAGGCTCCATTCTCGGCAGCCTGATCGGCGCCCTCATCATGCAGGTCATACGGTCCGGCTGCTCGCAGATGGGCCTCCGCAACTGGCACCAGGAGATCGTCACCGGCTCGATCATCATCCTTGCCGTGGCGCTGGACCAACTTCGTCGGGCCCGCGAGACAGCCGCCCAGGACCGCGTCTGAGCGGGGAGGGAACAGCCGAGAAAGCTCCGAAAATCCACCCCGATTAGCTTGCCTTACCCCCGGCACTCTGCTATCATATGACACGTCCGAAAGAGGCATCCCCATCGGGATTTTCGGAGTGTTTGAAGGCGCTTTTGCCAACCCCTGACATGTCGTAACCCAACCCGGGAGGAACGGCGCATGAAGCTGCAATGTGAGACAAAGGTCCTGGCGGACAGCCTGGCACTGGTCGGCTCGGTCGTCCCTGCGCGAAGCCCCAAGCCGGTCCTCGCCAACGTCAAGCTCGTCGCCAAGGACAACACGCTCGAGCTGATGGCCACCGACCTGGAGGTCGGGATTCGCCGGACCATCGGCGGCGAAAAGATCGTGGTGGTTGAGGAGCCCGGCGAGGTTCTCCTGCCCGCGGCGCAGGCCTCGAACATCGTCCGCGAGGCCACCGCCAAGACGGTCTCGCTCGTGACCGAGGACAAGACCGCGACCATCTCCTACACGGGTGCGACCTACAACATCCCGTGCGACGACCCGGCCGACTTTCCCGAGATGCCCGGTTTTGACGAGAAGAACGCGGTCGTGGTGGTGGCCGGCGAACTCAAGCGAATGATTGAGCGGACCAAGTTCGCCGCCGCGCGCGAGCAGGCGCGGTACGCGCTCAACGGCATCCTGTTCTCGCTCAAGGGCGAGGTCCTGCGGCTCGTCGCGACCGACGGACGCCGCCTGGCCCTCGCCAAGGGCAAGGCCAAGAACAAGGCCGGCTCCACCGCCGAGCCCATCATTCCGACCAAGGCCATGGACCTCCTCGACAAGCTGATGACCGACCCCGACGAGAAGATCAAGGTCGAGATCGGCGACAGCCAGATCGTCGCACAGACCGCAGCCGGGATGATCTATTCCCGCCTCGTCGAAGGCCACTTCCCGAACTACGACGAAGTGATCCCCAAGGACTGCGACCGGACGCTTATCATTCCGAGCGTTAAGCTCTTCTCGGCCATCCGCCGCGCGGCCCTGATCACGACCGAGGAGTCCCGCTCCGTCAGGTTCTCCCTGAAGAAGGACTCGCTCGTCCTCAGCACACAGACCCTCGAAGGGCGGCGGGCGACCGTTGACGCCGAAGGAGCCAAGTACGACGCCGAACCGCTCGAGATCGCCTTCAACCCCGACTTCTTCACCGACATGCTCAAGGTCGTCGGCGAGGAGGAGGTGACCATCTCCTTCAAGGACAGCGCCAGCGCCGCGCTGGCGAAGGCGGGCAAGGATTACGTCTACATCGTGATGCCCGTCCAGTTGCAGGAGGCATAGGCATTCCGCCGCGGTGCTTCGCGCAGTGCCGGGGGACTTCTTGCTGGTATAATAAGAGGGTGAGAATTGGGCGCTCAGAGACGAGGCGGTGAGCCGCGGGCGGTGGGCGACGTGCTGGCGAAGTTCCTTCGCGCCTCCGGCCTGAAAGAGAAGCTTCGGTCGCCCCAGATCTATGACTGCTGGCCCGAGGTGGCCGGGGTGGAGGCCTGCTCGCACAGCCGGGTCGTCGGTTTCACCAACTGCGTGCTGCACGTGGAAGTCGACTCGGCCCCCTGGCTTCAGATGCTTGCGACGTTCCGGAAGCCGGAGCTATTGCGGAATCTGAAAGAGCGGATGACCGGCGTCCGCATCACGGATATCAGGTTCAGGATAGGACACTCCGGCTCCGCGCCGGATGCATCGGAAAGGAACCCGTGGCCGAACAAAACGTCGAATCGACACAGCCGACCTACGACTCCCGAAACATCAAGGTCCTCCCCGGCATAGAGGGCGTCCGCAAACGCCCCGCCATGTACATCGGCGACACCAACGTCCGGGGTCTGCACCACCTGATCGAGGAAGTCGTCGCCAACGCCATCGACGAGACTGTAGCCGGATACTGCCGGAACATCTCGGTCCGCCTGAACCTCGACGGCAGTTGCACCGTGGGCGACGACGGCCGCGGCATCCCGGTCGACATGCACGAACAGGAGAAGAAGCCCGCCGTCGAGGTCATCATGACCACGCTTCACTCCGGCGGAAAGTTCGACCACACGAGCTACAAGGTCGCCGCCGGCCTCCACGGCGTCGGCGTTTCATGCGTGAACGCGCTCAGCGAATGGCTTGAGGTGGAAATCCGGCGCGACGGCAAGGTCTACCACCAGGAGTACTCGCGCGGCAAGACAGCCTCCGAGCTCAAGGTCCTGGGCACGGGCAAGGGCACCGGCACCAAGGTGACCTTCAAGCCCGACCCCGAGATCTTCGAGGTCATGAAGTTCAACCCCGAGACGGTCATCACCCGCCTCCGCGAGCTCGCCTTCCTCAACCAGGGCCTGGCGATCAAGTTCAGCGACGAGGAGACCGGCCGCGAGGAGACGTTCTGCTACAAGGGCGGGCTCTCCGCCTTCGTCGAGCACCTGAACGAGGGCAAGAACGTCCTGCACAGAAAGCCCATTCACTTCAAGAAGGAAGATGGCGACGTGACGGTCGAGCTGGCCATGCAGTACACCGATTCGTACGCCGAGCTTATCCTTTCCTTTGCGAACAACATTCACACTCACGACGGCGGGACGCACCTGACCGGGCTCAAGTCGTCGCTCACGCGCACCTTCAACCAGTACGCGCGTGACCAGAAGCTGCTCAAGAGCGACAAGGCCCCGCTCGGCGAGGACATCCGCGAGGGCGTAACGGCCGTCCTGAGCCTCATGCTCCCGGACCCCCAGTTCGAGGCGCAGTCGAAGAACAAGCTCAACAACCCTACCATCGAGGG
>CAYXNI010000162.1:0-6007 GCA_964466285.1 uncultured Planctomycetota bacterium
GCGCCAGAGCACATACGCGGCGAGCGCCCGCACGTCACGGTTCGCGGACAGGAGGAGCGGGCGAACGTGATCGAGTTGCTTGCGGTCCAGGCGCCGGGCCAGAGACACCGCGGTCGCCGGCCCGAGGTCCCGGTTTTCGAGCAGCGGCGCCAGCAGCGTACCGGCGTCGCCCCCGCTCAGGCTCGCCAGGGCCGCGTCAACGAGCTGCTGGGCGCGGTTCACGGCGGGCGCGGGCGCGATCCCGCCGATGAACACCGGGTTCGTCAACGTCCTGCAGTCGCCTTTGTGAATCCGGGCCACCGCCCTCACGTACCTGGTAGTGCGGCCGAGCTCGAGCGAGACGGTCTTGACCGCGTGCTTGGCCCCGATGGGGATCGTGCTGAGCACTTCGATCGGGCTGCTGCCCCGGATGTCCGGCCGGTACGGACGCGTGTTTCCGATGATGAGCACCTCGTCGACGTCCTCGTCCGCCGTCACCTCGACGGCAATCTCGACCAGCCCGTTCCTGGGGGTCACGACGGAGCCGGGCGGCTGCCCCTCCACGCTGAAGTTCATGCGAATGAGGCCGCGTTCGGCCACGACGGCCCTTCCGGCGCGGATCGCGTCCGCGATGTCGTCTTCGCTGTTGCTCGCCGCAAGCACGCAGGTCGCCGCCGCGCCCCGGCCGAGCACCGGGCGAGTCGGCTCCTGGGAACTTCCGACGATGAACAGGCGCTGCCCGGCTGCCAGGCGCAGGTCCCACTCTCCGCCCACCGAGCAATCGGCGGCCCATCGGCCGTTCCGGAACGCTTCGAACGCGGCGAATCCGGTGAGCGCCCCGGCGTGCCTCAGCCCCGGGCCGGCATCGGAAAGAATGGCCACCCCGCCGAGCGAGTTTGTCCAGTTGATGACGTCCTGCGCGTTATGCCGTGGGAGCGGAAGGTCGGGATCAACGCCCAGGCAGACGATGTCTCCGGCGATCGGCGCCGGTTTCTCGAACCGGAGAGCGAAGATCGCCGTCAGCCCCTCCTGCTTCAGTCCCCGAAACCGTTCGATGGCGTTTGGGTCGGCGAAGACCTCGCCTGCGACACTGTGGCACACCGCGATCCAGGTCAGCCCGCCCTCCTGGGCCTGTTTCATCCGCTCGGCAGCCGTGAAGTCGGCCGACGGCCACGCCACGACTCCAGGATCGCCCGCGAGCCACTCGGGCTTCCTGGGCGCATCCGCCGCACGGGCTGCTGCGCAAAGGCCTGCAAGAGCGAGAACCAGGCCGAGAGCCGGTCGACCAGTCAGCACGAAAAACCCCTTCTTTTCTCCCGTTTTCCTCGGAGCTGTTTCAAAACCGGGAGCCCATGTTGCGGCACGGGCATCTTGCCCGAAAACCCGCGGCCGGGGGCGTCCGTGCCACAAGCCCGCGGTGCCACAAGCGGTCTTGAAACACCTCTTCAATTATATCGCAGGCGCCATGCTCGCGCAAACCACGCTGCCACACGCCATCACACATGAGCATCGGACTACGGGCCGAAGACTTGAGCCTGAACTTGGCCGGCGAGTCCGACACGCAGCCCCCACCGGCCGCGCCGTCTGCCCGCGTTCCTCGACTTTTTCTGCTTGACCGGCGGCCTTTCATGCCGAAAATATGGAGCAGGCGAAATCGAACGCCCCGCAATGACGCGGTCCTTATATTCGGGAGGCCATATGGCTCAGCAAGTTGAACGCAGACAATGGGAGCGCCGTACGCTCAGTTCCACCATTCTGTTCAGGCCCGTCGGCCCGGGCGGTCACGCCTTCCGGTCCGGCCAGATGCGCGACATCTCGGACGGCGGGGTCTCATTCGATACCGAAGACCCGCCGGCCGAGGGCCAGGAGATCGACATGTTCTTCAAGGCCCACGCGAACGCGGCCGACCGGCGCGTGCGCGGGCGCGTAGCCTGGGTGCGTCCCACTCCGGCCAAGACCGCCGTCGGCGTCACCTACGCTAGCTGAAACCGCCTGATAACACGTAGGGCGTGAAAAGGGCGACCGGCCTTCCGGTCGCCCTTTGCATGTTCATTGCGCGGAAGCAGTGCCCCATGAACTGCGCCGCGTGGTTCATTTCCTGGCCGCGAGAGCGCCCGGGGCGGCCTCAAGGCGGTTCACCATCACGACCACCTCGCCGGACAGCGCCTGGCCGCCGAGGATGTCGCGCGCGTTCCTGCGGAACAGGTCCCACGTGTCGCCGCCGATCCGGCGCGCGGCCAGCGCCGCAAGCGCCACTTGATCGTCACCCCGAACCTCGGTCAGCACCTTCTGCACGGCCGCCACGTCCGCCTGCGCGGGGACCATCAGCGCCCGGGCGAGTTGCCGCAGGTTCTTGACTGCGTCGTCCTTCGGCGCGGTCAGCTCCTCCAACCCTTTGGCGAAGTCGACAGGCTTCGCCCCGCCTTCGTACATCCCGCCCGCCGCCATCGCCGCGTAAAGTCCCTTCACGAACGTCACAGGGTCCTGCTTCTCGGCCACCTGACTCACCGCCTTTCGCATCGCCTCGCGGCTCGCATCGAAGGTCTTCTGCGCCAGTGCTTGCAGCTCGGTCGGCTTCTTGTCCGCCTCCGGGAACCGCTTCGCGCTCTCCGCAATCAGCCACGCCGACCGGATCGCGGCCAGCGAGCCGTCCTTGAGCAGGCCGGCGCAGCGCGGATCGGCCCACGCCGCCTGAAGCTCCGTCACGCTTTCCAGGTCCACCTCGTCCTTCAGCGCCGCGGCGTACAGCGCCCAACTGCGCTTGGCGAGAACCTCCACAACGCGCGATTTCGCAAGGTCCGCGCACCACTTGTCGTACTCCGCTTTCTTTGCGGCATAGCGCTCGGCGGCCGCCTTGTGGACCTTCGCCGCCTCGCCGGCCGGCGCGGCCTTCGGGTCAGCCAGGTCGGCCAGCAGCTTGCCCACGGCCTCGTGCGCCTTCGGCTCGCCGAACACGAGCACCTGGCCGGGCGCGTACCAGACGGCCGCCGGCGCCGCCTCGCGGATCGCCGCGAGGAACGCACCCGCCTCCGCCTCCGCACCCGTACGCACCGCGGTCAGCAGGCTCACGTCATAGACCCACGGCCCGCCCATCTGCCGCGTCGTTCCCACGACCACCTCGTCCGCTTCCGCCGCCCACGACAGGCGCAGCGGGCTGAGCATCCACTGGAGGCCCTCGCGGACGGTCGCTCCGCGCAGGTCAAGCCACGTCACCGACAGGCCGTCGCGCACCAGCAGCCGCCTCGCGTCGTCCACGCTGCCGGGCAGGATGCGGATGCGGATGTCGCCCGCCTTCCCGAGCTCCGCCAGCGCGTCCTCGAGCGACCGGTTCCGGACGAGCAGCTTCAGCCGCTTGTCCAGCCGCTTGTCCTTCTCCGTGAGCTTGGCGATCTCGGCCGCCGCGGCGTCCGCCGTCTCGCCCGTTGACTGACCGGCCGACATTGCGATGCTGTCCAGCAGGTAGGCGAACTGGAACTGCGCCTGTGCGCCGATCGCGTCGCCCTTCTTCGCCAACTCCTTGCCGGCCTCCAGCGCCTTCTTCGCCTCTTCCGCGCGCTTCGCCGCGTCGACCATCGCGGCCACCGGAGCGTAATAGCCGTCAGCGTTCCCCACGTTATCCAGCACGAGTCCTCCGCTGGCGTGTGCTTGCTTTGCGGGCGACGTAACTGACGGCATCGCCGGCCCGCTCGCGGCGTATTTCCCGTCCCCCTTCCGGCGCCCTCCCATCGCACGCCGCAACTGCTCCTGTCTCGCGCCCATCGGCCGTACACTACCGTCGTAACCAAAATCCCCTGCGGGTTTGTCTGCGCGCCTGGACTCGCCGGCCACCTCAAGATCATCCAGCGCCTGCTCGCGCCCGAACACGCCCTCGAACGAAACCCCGCCGGGCAGCGGCACTGGCACGAGCATCCGGCGCGGCGGACGCGCCATCTCGGTCACCTTTCCCGCCTCGCTCTCGTCGACCGCCACGAAGCTCGTGTACTGGCTCATCAGGCGATAGTCGAGCGCAATCTGCGTGATCTCGTCCGCCACCGCCGACGCCTCGACCATGTCCTGCGCCGACAGCTCCTCGATCTTCTGCCGCGCCCACACCTTCGCCAGCACCTCGTGCGCTTCCTCGGCCCGCGGCAGCGTCACCTCGACCGGGAACGAGGCCGCTTCGCCCTCGACGTTGCCGTTCACCCGGATCGTCGCCTTGCCGCCGAGCTGATAGCGGCCGAACAGGACGACCGGCCGCCCCGCCCACAGTTCGGGCACTTTGGCCGGATACGTCTCGAACACGTCCAGTCCGCCCCAGTCGATCTTGATCCCCTCCAGTTGTGCGCGGTGAATGCGGAACACCACCTCCTGCACGAGCGATTCCGGGTCCTCGGTCAGCGTCAGCACCTTGCCCATGCCGCCGCCCTGCTTCGCGACGCCGTCGATGAGGAACCGGTTGACCGACGTGCCGACGCCGATGGTCCAGAACCGGATTCGGTCGCCGCAGCGGCGGCCGACCTCGCCGATGATCTCGGCCTCGTTTCCGATATAACCGTCGGTCAGCATGACCACGATGCGGACCCGCTTCGGGTCGGCTGGTGCTTCGAGGCACTTCACTACGCCCTTGAGCATCTCGGTCCCGCCGCCGCCGCCCATCCCGCCGACCGCCGCGAGCGCCTTCGTCAGCGCCGCGTCGTCGACCAGCTGGGGCTTGTCGAAGACCTCGTGTGCGTTGCTTGCGAACGTGATGACCTGGAACGTGTCGCCTTCCTTCGAGTGCGCGAGGAACTTCTTCATCGCGAGCTTCGACTGCTCGATCGGCTGGCCGGACATCGAGCCAGACACGTCCACAAGGAAAAACAACTCACGCGGCGGCGACTTCAGGAGCCGCTCGTCCTCCTTCGGCTGCACCATGAGCATGAAATACCCGCCGCGTTCCGGGTCGGCATAGGCGAGCACGGCCAACTCGGGCTTCTTGCCGACGACCCCGTACCGCAGGACGAAATCCTTGTTCGGGATGGAGTCGCCTTCGTCGAGCTTCACCGTCGCCTTGGACTCGCCCTCCTGCTTGATCGTGGCGTTGTGCTGGATGACCTTCATATCCTGCACCGGCACGCCGGCATCGAGCCTGACCGACAGGCTGATGTCATGGCCGTTTCGGAATCCGGGCTTCAGGACCGGCGGCGTGATGCGCGATGCGTCCGGCACGCGGTCGGTGTCGGGTGCCCAGCCGGTCCCCGTTGGCGCCGGGCCTTCGACGGGCGCGCCCACCTCGCCCACCTTGCCCCGCAGCTCCGGCGGCAACTCCGGCTTCTTCGTCGCCGGCCCGCCGGGAATGTATCGCGGCCCCACGACCATCGGGAAGTGGAACTCGTACACGCCCATGTCGTACTTCAGCACGTCGACGTACGAAATCTCGATGACCACTTCCTGTTTCGGTTTGATGTTCCCGACCGACTGCGTGAAGATGTTCGGCCGCTCCTGCTCAAGCAGCGCGGCGGTCTGGCCCGCGAGCAGCGCCCGCTCGTAGATGGCCCGCGCCTCCGCCCGCCGCTTGATCAGCCCGACGATGCGGCGTTCGCCGATCACCATCGTCATGTCATCGACCGCCGCCTGGTGCGGCAGCGGGAACACATACACCGCCTCTATCTTCTCATCGAGCGGGTTGTAGAACGTCTGCTTCACCTTCACGCGGGCGAGGAAGCCGGAGATGTCGGCCTTCACGTCCGTGTGCTTGAGCGGGCACGAGACGATCCCGCCGTCCTTGAGCTGGACGCGCAGTTCGCCCTGCTTCACGTCCTGGTCGATCGAGGGCGCCTTCGCCTCCTCCGCCCGCGCCGCGGGGGCCATTGCCATCGCCAGTCCCACCACCATCGCCAATCCGACCATGTCCGTGACCACCATTCCGAAAACATTCCGTACGGCCTTCATTGCATTTCCCTCCTGGCTGATCGGATTTCCCTCCTGGTTGCCGGTTTGGCGGGTGTTTCGCCTCCCGCCCGGAGTATTAGACGCGCGATGCAGCCGAAAGTTCAGTGTTTTCTCAGAA
>CAYXNI010000163.1:0-5975 GCA_964466285.1 uncultured Planctomycetota bacterium
CGACCCCGAGGAGAAGGCAAACGAGGCCATAGCAGACGGGCGTTTCTTCCGATAAGTGACTATGCACGAGGAGACAAGAGCGTCGTCAAACTGCACGGTTTCCGCATCAAAATGATGAATGGTGATGAGTTCCACTTGATTGCTGAGGTAGTCACGAAGCGGTTGCCCGTAGTTCACATAAAGGAACTCAGCCGGCAACAGCCACGATGCTACCCCGTTCTCAGCCAGCAACGTATCTGCCAGCAGCACGAAGTAGACATAGAGACCGGTCAGGCCGCTGATTTTCAAGCCCAGTTGCGCTTGTGCGAAGGACTGCAGTTCCTGTTTCAGGGATGACGCCATATGGTGGTGGCGTACGTAGGGAGGATTGGTGCATAGGAGATTGAACCGGCCATGATTCTCGGAGTCTCGTGCGAACAACAGGAAATCCCGAGTTATGACCGCGAGTCCCTTGTCGGAAAACAGCCGTGATGCTATTCGAGCGTAAGCCTCATCGAGCTCCACGCCTACCGCTTCCCTAATCCTGCTTTTCTCGGCCTCCTCTATTAGCGCAGAGAAGAAAACGCCGGAACCCACTGCCGGTTCAAGAAAAGAGATAGCGGCAGTTGCGGGCAACTCTCGGACAGCACGGGCAACAATTTGCCGCGCCAGCGGGAATGGAGTGGAGAACTGACCAAGGCGGTTCCTTTCTTCCTGTAACTTCGATTCGTCCACTTGCCGCTGGAGGCCAAAGCGAATTTCTTCATGCTTGCTCGCATCGCTTGCGCTGTACTCCACCCGCGCTTCTCTGACAACAGAGCCGGTTCTTCTCTTCGGCGGAATCAACAGATTGGCCAGGTCATCAAGTCGATGCTCCCATACCCAGTCAATTCCTTCGGCGGCTTCGTAGCCGAGATATCCAGGCTCAAAATAACCACACAGCAACAGCACGAACACAACGTCTTTCCCATACCGCTCCTTTAGCTGAGCGTGTTTCTGGGCTTCCTCTTTTCGTCTCTTGTTGGTGTTTGTTGCATCTCCTGCCGACTTGGCCTCGACCATGATAGGCAAGTCGCCGAGATCGGAATCTATCGGCTTGACGACGCAGTCAATTGGGATGTTGACGGAGGCGTTTTTCTTGCCGGCAGGGATGGACAGATGGAACGTGAACGTGCCAGGAGGCATTCGTTCGAGGTCCCTGGCGTCGTCAGTCTTGATCTCCCTGTACTCGTGGCGTCGCAGCCACCTTTTCAGTGCTGCAAGCTGCCGCTTCTCTTGCGCGTTTCGAATTATCGGATCCGAGGCAGCTCCGCAGACCCTGTCGGCAATCACGGTTGCCGCACGGTCCACATCAACAGTGGGTGGTTTCTCGCCCGAATCGAGCCACGGAAGAAGGTCACGATCGGCAAGCTCAGCCACAATGTCACAGATGCGTTCCAGCCCTTCTGCCAGGTCGGTCTTTTTCATCCGACTTGGAAGCCGCGGTGGTTTGTCGCCTTTTCCCTCCATGGCCTGCACCATTGCCTTGTTCAGGTGGGCGAGACCAATCAAACGGTCACGGGCCAGTGGCGGTGCCGTTACCATACGGAGAATTGACAAGATACCAGGGTTCTCTGCAAGAATCTGAGGCGTCATCTCGCAGAGGTTCGTTGTCTTGTTGAAGGCATTCAGGACTTCCTTTGTGCGGATTACCCGTTGCTCGCGATACGTGACCGGGGCAAAGCGCAGAAACCAATCGTTGTAGAAGTCAATCGACAGGGCGACGTCCGCCTTCCAGAGATGGGGCTTGTCCGAGTTTATCGGCATTTCATCCCCCTTTTCTGTCTCCTCTTGAAGGGGTAATCCATTTCCCTTCTCCAATCGCAGGCGTGCTCAGAAGAGTGTACCGCACGGATGTCACCGCTTCGCTGTGGATTCCGGCTGTGATTCTAGCACCGCTCTTCCGCCGAGGCAAGGAAAACGTGACATCAGCCCCACCCATCGTCGGCGGGGAAGACGTTGGCGTATTTCGTGCTGCGGCGCGGTTCGGCCATCATGGGCTCGACGGCGTCGCGCCATCTCTTGTAGTGGGCGGTCTCTTTGTGCGCGGCGGGGGCGTCCGGGGTGCGGTAGGCCTCGACGAGGACGAAGCGGGCGGGGTCGTCGGCCTGCTGGCAGACGTCGAAGCGCGCGATGCCCGGCTCGCGGACGCTGTTGCGGGCGTTCTCGACCGAGGCGGCGCGGAAGGCGTCGACGGATTCGGGCTTCACGTGGACGTGGACGTGAACGATCAGCATTGCAGTTCCTCCTCGAAAGAGTCTCCTGACAGGATTCACGGGATTTGTGGGGACGCAATGCGTCGCCGGCTTATCCGGTCAATCCAGTTGATCCTGTCCACTTCCTCATTCGGCGTTCGGGGATTGGGGATTTGATTCGTCATTCGGTCGTTCGTCATTGGTCATTTCTTGGCTAAAGTATGGTATCATATCTGGACGACACATGAAACAAGGCCTGTGAAGTGGGTGGCATGTACTGGCTGCGTACAATTCCGGTTCTTCTGCTGGCCGTGCTGTTGCAGGTGACGATTGTGCCCGCGCTGCGAGTCGGTCCGGCCCAGCCGGACTTGCTCCTGCTGCTGGCGGTCGGGATTGTGGTTCGTGAGCCGGTCAGGCGGGAGTGGGGCTGGAACGCGTTCTGGCTGGGTTGGGCGGCCGGGCTGATGGCCGACGTTTACTCGGTCGGTTCTGACATTCCGTTCGGGACAACGGCGATTGTCTACGGGCTGGTGACGCTGGGGCTGAGCCGGGCCGGCACGGAGTTGTTCGTGGAGAGTGCGGCCGCGCAGGTAATGGTTTCGCTGGCGGCGTGCCTGGCGGCTCAAGGGGCGTTGTCGGCCGTGCTGATGGTGAGGACGTCCGGGCCGGCGGGCGTCGTGGTCCGACAGGTGCTGGGAAGCTCGGTGTATTCGGCACTGGCGGCGCCGGTGGTTTTTGCGGGAGTGCGGTCGGTGGAGCGGTTCCTGGGCGTTCGTTCCCGGAGGACTTTCGGCAGTGCATAACCTCCGCATCCGGGTGCTCTTTTTGGGGATCGTGGCAATCTTCATTGTGGCCGACGCTCGCCTGTTCTTTCTGCAGATTGTTCAGGGCGAGCACTATGCGGACTACGCCGACCGGCAGCGTGTGGCCCTGCTGCCGAGGGAGGCGGTGCGCGCCCGGATCCTGACGCGTGACGGCAAGGTGCTGGCGGAGGACCGGCTGGCGTTCGATGTGTCGGTGGTCATCGAGCAGTTGGATCCGGCGAAGGAGCGGGCGATCCGGGGCCCGCTGCGCGGGCTGTTTTACGTTTCGCGCAAGGAGAAGCTGTGTCGGGTGGACGACGTGCGCTGGGAGGTCTACCGAGCAGGTGACCGGACCTGCGTGCGGGCGTCGTCGAATCTGGCGGTCGAGGCGCCCGACGAGGACGGCAAGCCGAGGATGTTCCTGCCGGAGCGGAAGGTGGAGTTCCCCTTGCCGGATGGCGTGGTGCGCTCCGTTCGCCGGCTGGCCGAACTTGCGGGCGAGCCGTATGAGGTGGTGCTGGATCGGGTGGTCGGTGCGGCGGTGGATGTGGCGCGGCTGCGGACGCCGGTCTTTGATCCAGTGCCGGTCGTCACCGGTGTGGAATACGAGGTTGTTGCGGCGGTCGAGACGCGGGCGGACGAATTCCGCGGGTTTGTCGTCACTCCACGGTTGGAGCGGGTGCGGCCGTTGGGCGCGCTGGCCGCGCACACGGTGGGATACGTGCAGCGGTTCGATGAGGCGGACGTGGCGGCGGCCATGACGAAGTATCCGGGCTGGCCGGGCCGGAGCTTTTTCATCACGCAGCGCACGGGCCGCAACGGGATCGAGAAGTCCATGAATGACATGCTGCAGGGGGAGTTCGGGATGGAATGTGTCGAGCGCGACCACCTGAACCGTCAGACAGGCCCGGCGCTGGCGGACGCGCCGCCGCTGGCGGGGCGGGACGTGGTGCTGACGATCGACAGCCGGCTGCAGCAGATCACGGAGGAAGCGATGTCGGATGTGACGGGAGCGGCGGTGTTCATCGACGTGCCGACGGGCCAGATTATCGCTGTCGCGTCCAGTCCGAAATACGATCCCGCCGATCTGAGCGAGCCCCGGCGCTATGCCGAGTTGCTGGCGAACACGGACGCCCCGCTGTTCAACCGGGCGGTTCAGGGGCGCCTTCCGCTGGGGTCGGTGTTCAAGATCGTGACTGCGTTGGCCGCGCTGGAGAAGGGGTGCGTGCCGGATTCGGTCAACTGCACCGGCTCGATCCAGCGTGGCGGGGTGACCTTTCGGTGCAATCGCCGGTACGGGCACGGTCCGATGAACCTGGTCGAGGCGATCAAGTACTCCTGCAACGTGTTCTTCTACGAGACCGCAGAGAGGGTGGGGGACGCCGCGCTGACCGACATGGCCAGGCGTCTGGGATTCGGCAGCGCCACGGGCGTCCAGATTCCTCACGAGAGCGCGGGGTCCGTTCCGGCGGCAGCCCGCGGCGGCGACCTGGTGAATCTGGGGATCGGGCAAGGCAGGTTGGTGGTGACTCCGCTCCAGGTGGCCCAAATGGTGGCGGCGGTGGCGGGCGACGGCGTCCTGATGCCGCCGAAGATCGTTCGTGAGCTGCGGCCTTTCGACACGGAGAGCCCCGCGGCGCAGGACTTGCCCGATGACCGCGTTCCGGTCCGGTTGAAGCTGCCGCCCGGCGCGCTGGAGGCGGTGCGGAGGGGACTGTTCCAGGTGGTGAACGAGGAAGGCGGGACGGGGCACAGGGCTTTTGCGGGCTTCAGCCGGCCGTTCGTGGTTTGCGGGAAGACGAGCACGGCGGAGCGCGGGCCGCGCGGTGCGCCGGACAACGTCGGCTGGTTCGCGGGCTATGCGCCGGCGGACAGGCCGCGGATCGCGTTCGTGGTGGCGGTCGAGCACCTGTCGGGGAGCGAGGGTGGCGGCAGCACGGCGGCGCCGGTCGCGCGGAATATTCTTGAGAGGATTCCCCTTGACCTGCTCGGGCTGGAAGAGCGGCGGGAGGGATCGGAATGACGCTGCGGAGTCTTCGGAACCTCGAGTGGCCGGTGGTCTTCGCCGTACTTGCGCTCGTGGCCTTCAGTTGGCCGTACATGAGGAGCGCGTCGTATCGCGCGGGGCCGGAAGGACAGGGTTATTACACGTCAAGTCCGCAGAAGCAGATTGTCTGGGTCATTGCGGGTGCGGCGCTGGCGGTGGTGTTTCTGGTTCCGAGTTACCGGACGCTGTCCGAGGTTTCGATGCTTCTGTATGGGGGAGGTCTGGCGATGCTGGTTCTGGTTCTGGTGCTTGGCGTGGAGGTGAACGGGGCCAGAAGCTGGCTGCTCCTGCCGGGCGGCGAGCGGATACAGCCGTCGGAACTGGCGAAGATCACGACGGTGTTCGCGCTTGCGCGCTTCCTGGCGCCGGAGCGGAAGGCGAGTCGGATGAGCAGTCTGGTGGCGGCGCTGGGGATCGCGGCGGCGCCGTTGATGCTGGTCGCCGCACAGCCGGACCTCGGGTCGGCGCTCATGTTCGTGCCGGCGGCGGTGGCCATGGTGTTTGTCGCCGGGGCGCGGCTCAGGCACATTGCGGTGGTCGCCGGGTGCGTCATCGTCATGCTGCCGATCGCGTGGCTGGGGATGAACGCGACGCAGCGGAGCCGCATCACGACGTGGCTGTACCAGGGCCGCGAGCTCACCCGGACCGAGCGGGTCGGACAGTTCCACCACCTGATCCAGTCGAAGATCGCAATCGGCTCGGGCGGCTGGGCGGGGAAGGGATTGGGCCAGGGGACGCAGAACAAACTCAATTATCTGAGCTTTCGGAACACGGATTTCATCTTTGCCGTGATCTGCGAGGAGGCGGGGTTCGTCGGGGCCAACGCGATCATTCTGCTGTATTTGCTGCTGGCTGGTGCGGGGCTGAGCATCGCGCAGCGGTGCCGGGAGCCGGTGGGCCGGCTGCTTGCTG
>CAYXNI010000164.1:0-2998 GCA_964466285.1 uncultured Planctomycetota bacterium
CGCCATCTCCACCAGAAACGTGCTCGCCCCCCGCGCGAGGTCGTCGCCGGCCCCCACATCGAAGATCAAGGCCGAGTCCGGGGCGGCGACCCGCACCATTTCCAGCCCGGTCAGCTTCCGCAGCTCGGCGGCCTCCAGCCGTGGCAGCAAGAACCAGTAGTCGGGCTTCACGGCGGCCCACTGGTACGCCTTCCCGGAAAACGGCTCGTGCGCCTTGTTGTGCGCGGGCCTCAGCCGCCAGCGCTCCCACATGTCGCGCGTGTTGTAGTACCGGTTGAGGTCGCGGTAGTACGCCACGCACGGCCCCATGTTCAGTGTCCCGATCTTGCCGCCACCCCAGCTCAGGTCGTCCCACTTGTACCCGGCATCGAACAGGCCGTGGCCCCGGCTGACCGTCATTCCCTCGGTTTCCTGGATCGTGGTGTCGAAGATGTGGTGCTGCCACTCGTGGACGCCCCGCGCCAGTTCGTGGTCGTTGAGCGTCACGAAGCGGGCGCCCTTGATCTCCTCGTTGCCGTAGGCCATGCCGCCGAACGCCGGCGAGACATCCTGGCTGTTGTCCGTCCTCTTGGCCACGTGAAGATAGAAGAACAAGAAGTCCACGTCGCCTGCTTTGAAGTCCTTGAGGAATTCGAGCTGGCTTTCGACTGACTTGGGATTGAACCACCAGTTGCCGCCCACGGCCCCCTGGCCGTACTTCACATTGTCAATCACCTTCGCAGGCAGCCACTCGACCATCACGGCCCCGTCGCTTGAGGCGAAGACGAAATCACCGAACAGCTTCTCGTATTCCTTCACCTCCGTGATGAAGAGATCGGGGATCTTGCAGACGGCCAGAGTCTTACCCTGTCCGTCCACGAGGTCGATCTGGCGGATCAGCACTTCCATGATCCTCATCCGCCCCGGCTTGCGCCCTTCGGAGTCCTTCTTCGCTCGTTCGAGGTAGAAGGCAAGGTTCTTCTCGAAATCCTTCGAGTGATACCGGTTCCGGAGCGTGTTTTGCTTCGTCACCTCGACGAATTCCCCGTTGTAGGCCAACGGGGACGGTTCCGGTTGGGCCGCCTTCTCCGCCGCGCCCGCGGACATCGTCGACCCACAGAACGCCAGAACAGCCACCCACGCCGCAACGCCAACACCTTGGAGCAATACGTGCCGTTTCATCTCGATCCTCCTGTTATCGCCGATCACGGAACCGCCGCACACCTTCTGCCGCAACGTGCATTGTCATTTCCCCGCCTCATACACCCGGAACTCCACCAGGTGGACGGCCGGATTGTCGCTGTTCTTCAGCATGTTGACCCTCACATACCGGGCCTTTGTCGGGTCAAACTTGTGGGCGTAGCCCTTGTCCGTCCCCGACTCGGTGTTCTTGCTGGCATCCACAACCTGGGTCCACTTGCTGCCGTCGGTCGACACCTCGACCGTGTACTGGTAATACCGCATGCCGTCAAAGTACGGCACGACTTGGACTCGGTCGATCGTGTACTCGCCTTCGAGGTCCACCCGCAGCCAGGCCGGGCCCGGTTTGGTGCCCCAGTACTTGTTGATGTCCACAACGCCGTCCACGGCGTACTCGGGCTTCTCCTTCTCGTTCCTTCCTCCGGATGTCGTCACGGGCTTGCCCATCGCCAGGTTTCTCACCTGTCCGAGGAACCGATGCGTCTCTCCGACCGTGATGTTCCCGACCTGTTTCCCGTCCTTGTCGAAGAGCGCCGCGCGGAGCGACAGGCCTTCTGCGGCCACAAACGGTTTCTCGTAGAGCGGAGACTCGATCGTCGGCTCCTTGCCGTCCAGCCGGTAGCGGATCTGCAGGCCGCTCGCGCGGGTGGACAGTGTGACGGTGACCGGCTCGGTGAAGGTCCGATCGCTCGCCACGTTCCCTTCGTACCGGTACTTCACCGGCCGGTAGATTTCGTCCGCGCGATCGTTCTGCTTCGCCATGCGGACCTTGTGATAGTCCGCTTCGACCTCATTGAACGGGCCCCAGGTCCTTTCCTGGCGTTCGGAGACACCCCGCATATAGCCGTTGACCAGGGCCACGTGATCCATCTCCCACATCGGCCGGCAGGCGCCCAGCACCCGGTCCTTCTTGGGGTCAAGGTCATACCCGTTAGAATGGAACATACTCCACTGCGCGAACGGGATTTTGATTTCCCACGGCACCGTGATCGTGACAAACCCCATTTTCTGCGCCTGCTGTGCGCCGCCGCTTCTGGGGAACCAGGTGTACACGATCACGTCATTGACAAGCGACGGGTGCAGGGGCGGGCCGATGGGGCAACCTTCCCACATGATGGTCTTCTTGCCATACTTCTTGACGATCTTGGCCATTTCCTGGGCGTACGGGAGGAACAGCATCTGCTTGTCGGCTTCGCCGTAGTTGTGTTTCTTCATGTATTCCTTGACATCGGCCCGACCCATGTACCATACCGGTTCCACCTCGTCGCCGCCGATATGGAAGTACGGAGAGCTCTTGAAAACCTCGCACATCTCGCCCACCAGGGTGTCCAGGATGGGGTAGATCTTGGGGTTGAGCACGTCCATCACGCGCTCGCTGGGATTGCCAAGCATGGGGGCCATGGCCGAGAGCAGGCTGCTGCAGTGCGCGGGCGCATCGATCTCCGGCACGCAGGTCACCCCGCGGGCGTCCGCGTACGCCACCAGATCTTTGAGTTCCTCGATGGTGTATGCGCCGACCGCTCCGTTGCTGCGGGTCACCTGCGGGTAGGTCTTCGATGGAAACGTGAACGCGCTGTCGTCGTTGAGGTGCAGATGCAGATAGCGGACCTTGTAGAATCGGCAGGTATCCACCACCGTCTTCAGAACGTGGATCGGCTGCCGCTGCCTGGCGCAATCCGGCATGATGGACGTGTAATCAGCGTACGGCCAGTCCTTGACGGTCATCTTCGGCACGAAGTACTTGCCGTTGTCTTCCACGATCGCCTGCAGCAGAGTCGCCGTGCCTTCGCAGGCGGCCCGGTAGTCCCATCCCTCGACA
>CAYXNI010000164.1:3098-5931 GCA_964466285.1 uncultured Planctomycetota bacterium
CGACGATCCGGTTCTCCGCGGTCAGCGGAATCTGCCCGACGTCGACCTTCAACACCTTGGGTGTCGGAAGCAGGTTCAGCGGGTTGCCAGCCATCGCGGCCGTGCCCAAGGGGAGGGCTAGGACCAGCGCCAGCGCCACGGAAACGGCTACCCACAGGCTGTTCATGCACCTCGCCATCGGCAGGCTCCTCTCAGTTTTGCCTTGCGATTTTCGCAACGCAAACCTACTTCTTCTCATCGGGCAGCTCGACCCTGTATACCGCCTCCTGCCCCGGCGCCAGCCAGAGCCAGGCCTCGACGTGGCCGTCTTTCGGTTGCGAGCCATCGTTGGCCAGGTACTCCTTGCCCTCGCTGCCGTAGCCGAAGGAGTAAAGTTTCGTGTTCAGGGGGAACTTGAGCAGGACGCGGTCGATCTTGGTCCTGCTGTTGTTCACGACCATCACGTAGCGATGCTCCTGCACGTCCGCGAACTCACCGATGAGGAGCGGCGTATCGCCGTCATAGGCGGGCCAGACGCCGGTGAGCAGTTCGTTCGGCTTCCAGGTTTCGCCGCCGCCGAATGCCTTCGGGTAGAAGCTGACCCGCGTCGACACCAGCCCGTTGAACAGGTTGCCGTAGCAGCGCTGGAAACTGCGCTGGACCCGGCGCATGTCGGTGTAAGTCTGCGTCTTCTCCCAGAACTCGTCGATCGGCGCCAGGCGGTAGTTGCCACCTGGCCGCGGATTGTAATAGAAGAACCACACGATACCGTTGGCACCGGCCGCGACGGAGGTGTTGAACTGCCACCGGATGTCGTTGTAGTCGGGACACAGGAACTGGTTGTGCCCGATAGAAAGCGGGGTGTTCCAAAACGGCAGCCCGTTGCGAAGCGACGCTTCGCGGAAGAGGCGCAGGTTGCGGTAGTAGTCGTCCAGCATCGGCCCGGTCATGGTCATCTGTGTGTAGCAATCGTAGGCGAGCAGGTCAGGTTTGCCCTTTGCGGCGTAATCATCGAGAACCTGCGCCTCGCGCTCGTCTGAATTGGCGCAGACGGGGAGGAAGTTGTAGAAGTGATTCAAGTTCGGGGCGAGTTCCTTGAGAATGCGCTGGCACTCAAAGAAGCCGTCATTGCTCCATTCGTCAGCGATGTAGAATCCCAAGAGTCCGGGATGACTGCCGAAGTCTTTGATGGCTGCCTGGGCTCTTTCCTTGTAGCCATCCTTGGCGTGCTTGCCTGACGGATCAGAATCGGCCATGCAGCGCGGGTCACGCAGAACCAGTTTCATGTTCCGCTTGTGCGCCCAGTCAAGGAGTTGGAGGATCTTAGCCTTCTGCTGTTTGTCGTTCGGGTCGAAGTCCGGACTTTGCGGCACGGTGATGCCCGCGTCCAGCAGGGAATCCATTTCCGCCTCAGTGAAGTGCTCTCCATCCTGACGGAGATTGGTATAGTTCCAGATGCTGATCGGGTACTGCTTCAGGCCGAATGACTCGTTCTTCTTGATTATTGCCTTCATCTTGTCCGTCACTTCCATGGCCGCCGCTGTTCGAGAACCCATAACCAGAACAGCTCCAAGCGCAGCCATTACAACCGCAATGATTCGAACATGACTTCGCATTTTCTGACTCCTCATTCGGTTTCATCGCTCCGCAACACGAAAACTGCACGGCCCTCCGCAAATTCCGCCGCGGATCACTTCTTCCGGTTGAGCAGGTACAGCCGCCCGTCCCCGGGCTCCAGGGGGATGTCGAGGGTCTTCCCCGACACGCTCACGGCCTCGAGCGGCTTGCCCGTTTCCTGCGAAATTTCCGAGGCAGAGAGGATCTTCTCGTTCAGCGTCAGTTTGGCCAGGCACTTCTCGCGAAAGGACCGGTTGACGACGAGGATGTACTCCTGCGCGTGGCGATCCACGAAGCAGCCGATGGTCAGCACGCCGCCCTCGGCTTTCTTCACGGGCCCTGTCCGCGCCAACCTGCGCCCGCCGGGGGGGACGGGGTCCGTATGGTACACGCCGGTCGAGGTGACCTGCACGAGCGTTGGGCCGAGCTTGGCGATCCGATGGTTGATCTTCTTCACATACTCCCACTTGACGTCCTTCTTCCCGTCCTTGGTTATCAGGGCGGGCGCGTTGGCCCATGCCAGCGAAGGGACGTACCAATAGGTGAAGTACATGATCCCCCGCGAGCCGTAGGCCAGCGATGTGTAGACCTGCCAGCGCAGATCCGCCTCGCTGCACTCGCGGTAGCCCATATGCTTCAGCGAAACGATGATCTGAATCATCGGGATTTTCGCCTTCAGGGACAACTTGCGCATGATCTCGAGGTTGTGCCAGTAGAAGCTCTCGTCGCCGCCCTCAAACATCTGCCGGTAGTGGTCCCAACTCAGCAGGGCCGGTTTCACCGTCTCGATAAACTGGGCGACGCTCTGCTCATAGGCAGGGCCCTTCCAGTGAGGATGGTTTGCGTAGTTCGGCAGCAGGTTGATGTACGGCAGATGCTTCGGGTCCTTCTTCAGCAGGTACTCGTTGATCGCCCCGAGGGCGGGAAAGTTATCACGCCCCGGTTCGTCGGCCAACATGTACCCGAACAGCGCCGGATGGGAGGCGAAGTCCGCGATGAGGCCGTCGAGATCCTTCTCCAACTGTGGGGAGGGGGTCGTCGTCGAAATGCGGTTGTCGAAGATCAGGGCCTTGATTCCGACTTTCTGGCAGAGGTCCAGGATTTTCTTGGTGTTTTCCGGTGTATCCGGCTCTTTGGGTTCAAACTCGAACCACCCTCCCCAGGCCACGTTGAAACCGCACTCGGCGACTTCCTTGTACCGCTCCAGCGTGGTCGGCGGGGCACAGCAGTACGAGAT
>CAYXNI010000165.1:0-5921 GCA_964466285.1 uncultured Planctomycetota bacterium
TGTTCTGACTGCGGTTTTCCGCCACGCCCCATCCGCATCATCGCGTCGCGACAACTTGCGCCACTCGCGCCGCCCGTCCTCACCCGCAAGCATTCTACCCCAACTTCGCGTCTCGAGCAACCCGCTCGCATCCTTTTCGCGGCTCACCGTGGCACAACCGCTCCCGCCCCAGAATTCACGCGATTCTCTTCGATTCTTTCCAATTCTTCCCGTTGCGGTGACGGGACGGCGCGGGTAGAATGTGGCCAACTTGTTCAGGCCTTTTCAGGAGGAAGAGATGTCGAGGAAAAGCTACGTCGGCGCACACACCGCGCTCGTGACGCCGTTCCTGCCGGACGGCTCGATGGACTGGGCCGGTTTCGAGAAAAACGTGAGCTTTCAGATCGGCCAGGGCATCGCCGGCCTGCTGCCTGTCGGCACGACGGGCGAATCCCCGACCCTGACCTGGGACGAGCACAACAGGCTCATCGACACGACCATCAAGGTCAACGCCCGCCGCCGGCTTGTCATGGCGGGGACGGGCAGCAACTCGACGGACGAAGCGCTTCGCGCCAGCCGCCACGCCGCGTCGTTCGGGGCCGATGCCCTGCTGCTGATCGACTGCTACTACAACGGGCCCTCGAGCCTGGAGCTGCGGCTGGAGTACTACGGCGCCATCGCCGCGGCCTGCCCGACTTGCACCGTCATCCCTTATATCATCCCCGGCCGCACCGGCACCGCCATGTCGCCGGAGGACCTCGCCATCCTCGCCGCCGAACATCCGAACTGCACCGCCGTCAAGGAGGCGACCGGCGACGTGGAGCGCATGGCCTACACCCGCACCCTCGTCGGCGACGGCTTCGAGATTCTGTCCGGCGACGACGGCATCACGTGCCAGATCATGCTCGACCCCCGCATCCGCTCCGAGGGCGTGATCTCGGTGATGAGCAACGTCACGCCCGCCGCCGTCGCGAAGCTTGTCCAGGCCGCGCTTGACGGCGACGCCGCCCAGGCGAGGGCCATCGACAAGGAGCTCACCCCGCTGTTCGACATCATCACCCTGATCGTGCCCGACGAGCGCCGCATGCCCGACGGCTCCGTCCGCGTCGTCAAGGACAAGTTCCGGAACCCGCTCGCGGTGAAGGCCCTGATGAACGGGCTGGGGATGCCGTCCGGCCCCTTTCGACAGCCTCTGGGCAAAATGACCCGCAAGGCCCTCGAGGTCGTCCGCCAAGCCGCCCGCACCACCTGGAAGAACTCCCCGTGGATCCTCGAGCCGATCGCCGACGCCTACGGGGTCGACATCGAACGCCGCATCAACGACGACGGCTGCTGGGCCGGCCTGACCTACGACTGATCGGCTGCGGAAACGCCAGGCAGGAATTCACCACGGATGAACACGGATCAACACGGATGAGTGTCTTGCCCGCCGGAGCCGGCCGGCGAGGCCGGACTATTCGTGCTGGTCGCCCGGTTCATCCACTGGTGCTGAGCTTTGAAGGACGTTCACGGCGTGAGGGTGCACGATGGTGCAAGAGCCTCTGTGATCTCGCACATGACAGAGCGAGGACGACGACCACGACGACGAGGACGACGCGGGGGAGAACGTGAGGAGGTGCGAACGCGGTGACGCTTCAGGTGCGGCAGGGCAGGCCGGCGGAGTGGAAAGAGATTCTGGCCGTCTCGCAGGCGGCGTTCAACGTGGATCACACGTACTTCCCGAAGGGCTGGCCGCACACGTATCCCGACCCGAGCGCGGCGGAGTGGTTCGTCGTCTGCGTGGACGAGGGCAAGATCATCGGGGTGATCAATCAGACGCCGGTCGCTCTCCGGATCGCGGGTGTGCGGCTCAAGGCGGTGGGGATCGGCGGCGTCGGCGTTTTGCCGGAGGCGCGCAAGCGGGGGGCGATGTCGGCCATGCTCAGGGCGTCCAACGCCTGGCAGAACCAGGCGGGGACCGTGCTCGGCTTCCTGGGCGGCGAGCGGATTCGCTACCGCCGCTACGGCTACGAGCTCGCGGGCGAGCGGGTCACGGCGATGATCACGCACAAGCAGCTCGCCGACGCGGAGCCGGTGCGCATGCGGCGGCTGACGCGCAAGGACGCCGCCGGCG
The DNA here is from genome assembly GCA_964466285.1 of uncultured Planctomycetota bacterium. Lineage (GTDB taxonomy): Bacteria > Planctomycetota > PUPC01 > PUPC01 > PUPC01 > CAYXNI01. The sequence goes on from CAYXNI010000165.1 coordinate 2,093, forward strand.
TGCTGCGGCTCTATCGGCGGTCGCCGCTCTGGGTCGACCGCGACGCGGTCTGGCAGGAGCGCCTGCTGAGGCGGTCGGGCTTCGTCGCGTACGGGAACGCGTCCGGCCTGCTCCGGGCGTACCTGGTGATCGGCAAGGGCGCTCCGCAGGGCGTGCACGAGCTGGTGGGCGAGGCGCGGCTGCTGCCCGGCCTGCTCAATGCGCATCTGCGCCGGTGGAAACTCGGCAGCATCCAGTGCGCCTGGATTCCCGAGTATGCTCCGCACGTGGAACTGGGCCGGAACGCGGGCTGGATGAGCTCGAACGCGGCGCAGCAGGTGAGGGTGTTTGACTTCGAGCGGTTCCTCCGGCAGATGGCGGGGCCGCTGGGCGCGGGGTTCCGCCGCTTAGGGGTTTCGGGTGCCGTCCGAGTCCGGCACCGGGACGAAGGGACGAGTTTTGACCTTGCGCTGAACCGGACGGGCGTGCTGTCGGTTGCGCCCGCGCAAGGGAAGGGCAAGCCTGACGTGGCGATGGACGCGGCGGGATGGGTGCGGACGTTCTTTCCGCCGCCGGGCGGGCCGATGCCGGCGCCCAGGGCCGATGCCCGGCTGCTCGCGGCCATGGCGCTGCCGCTGAACTTCAGCGCGTGGGATTCGTTGTAAGGGCGGAGTCGCGCATTCAGCGGCAGAATTGGAAGAAACCGCGGTCTCCTCGCGTTATTCCCAGATCTTCACGATGAGCAGGCTGGAAAACAGCTGGTACGTGACCTTGGCGAGGTCGACTTGGTGGCCGGCGAGCTGGGCCTTGTTCGACTGGATCAGGTCGACTGTGATCATGGCGACTTCGATCTGGCTTGTGGGCAGTCCGCCGCTGAGCATGACCTTGGCGATCGGGGCTTCTCCGATCTCGGCGTCGCGCTTGCGGACGAATTTAACTTCGCGGTCGATGGGCATGCGGCTGAACCCGGCAAGGAGCACGCAACGCAGGCGGCCGGGCGGCTGGTCGCCTTTTCGCCAGGCGCGGACCTGTGAGACCTTGGCCCCGCACGGTGTGCAGAACCGCGGATCGGCGGCGGACCGGTCGCCGGCCCGGAGGCTGGTCCGGCAGAGGGCGCAATCGGCGGGCAGCGGCGGCTGATCCCATTCGACGTAGAAATCCTTTTCACAATGCAGGCAGCGGGTTCCCAGGAGGAAGTCGTGGGGGTTCTCCGGCTGCCTCCTCGCGAACCACGGGGTCGAGCGGCCCTCCGCCGGGGCCACCACTGCGTAGTTGACCTGGTTGCACCACGGACAGAACGGATGGATGAGGCAGCGGCCGGTGAATCCCAGGTGTCGTCGAAGGATCGCGGGCGACACCGACAACGGAATCCCGCCCTGAGGGGTGGTGACCGCGACAAGCGGCGTGTGGCAATTGGCGCAGATCAGGTGCGAGCCGAACGCCGGGTTGCCCGTCGGCACGGGGGTGTTCCTGAAGCAGACCTTGCACGCCGCCTGTCTGGTGTCTGAATGGGTCATTTCAACTTGGGACTCCAAAGTTTTCCTGGGTCAGCTTAGCGGAGCGCGAGCGGATTTGCAAGTGGGGGCCGGCCACATCAGGGCGAGGGCATTACGAGAAGAGGGGCAATCAGCCCTGGTCGGCTCGCTTTTTCGCTTGACGTGTTTCCCGCGCAGGGGTAGAATCCTGTGAGCGCAGGGCGTGTTTCCCGAGAGATCTGGTAAAAGGAGTCGACTGATGACCAGGCAGCGGACAGGTTTTGTGACGGTTCTGGTGGTCGTCGTTTTGATGGGGTGCGTGTCGGTATGCCGGGCGGCGGAGGCGGCGCCGGCTGCGGAACCGCCGGTGATGAAGGGGTTGCCGCTTGCCAGCCGCAACACCATCCTGCTGATCCGCGCGACGAACGTCGAGGCCAGCGTGAAGGCGGCCGCGGAGCTGGTCGCCTCGTTCCAAGAGGAGGCGCAAAAACAAGACATCAACAAAATGGTCGACGAACTGCTCGGCGAACTGAAGGGCGTAGACCGAACCGGCCCGGCGGCCCTTCTGATTATGGACCCGAAGAAGTTCAAGGGCTTTCCTGTTAGCATGGTTGGCGTCTTCCATCTGAAGGATCCCGATCAGTTCAAGACGATCATCGACAACGCGAAGGTTCGCGTGATCGGGAAGCTGGGGATTATCTCCGACGGGGCGGAGGCTCTCGCCGAGGTGGGCGACGCCATCCAGGCGGCCGGGATTCAGGCCATTCCGGTCGCCGACATGACCGACATGGTCGTGATAAACACGAACGTGTCGGACCTGCTCAAACGGTACAAGCCGGACATCCAGGGGCTGCTGCACCTGGCAAGGGTGGAACTGGGCGAAAAGATGCCCGGGATGGAGCCTGACCCGGACGAGGCGGCTGCTCCCGCCGAGAAGCCGGACCCGAACAAGGTCATGGCGTTGAAGGCGCTGGACTACCTGTCGAAGCTGATCGAAGAGACCGAAAAGCAGGCGGGCCCTGTAGAGCTCGGATTGAACCTCAACATGGAGCGGGGCACCGCCCGGCTCGCGGTGACGCTGGCGGCTGACTCGCCCGCCGCCAAGTACCTCGCCCGGAACAACCGCCCGGTCAACCTGGCGCTGGCCAGCTTCCTGCCGGCGGACTCGTACGTCACGACTATCGGCTCCTCCGACCCGGAGGCCGGCGGCGAGCTGGTCGCGGGCATGGTCAGGATCGCGGGCGACATCTTCAGCCTGAACGCCGAGGAGACCAACGCGATGGTCAAGGCGATCACGGACCTGTCGAAGAACCTGTCGGGCTTGCAGGCCTCCGCCCAGGTGGCGACGAAGGACGGGATGGCGGGCGTGTCCCTCTACGGGATCCAGGACACCGAAACGGCGCGCCAGAATATGAAGGCCCTGGTCGCGCTTACCAAGGGCGGTGCGCTCGGCGAACTGCTGGCCAAGTACGGTATCTCTGTCAAGGTGGACGAAAAGCACCGGGAGAGCAACGGCATCCCGGTCGACAAGATCGAGGCGGCGGTTGATATGGACAAGCTCGCGGCCGCGCTGCTCGGGGAAGGTGACAGAGGGAAGGCGGAGATGAAGAAGGGATTGGGCGACATGTTGAAGATGGCTTACGGCAACCCGGACAAGGTTGTGATGGAGGTGGCCTACGGCAAGAAGCTGGCCGCCATGGTGTTCGGCGCCGATTACCAGGCGTCCATGGACAAGCAGATCGTCCTGATGAAGGACGGCCCGGGCGGCATCGGCACCCTGGCGGAATACCAGGCGGCGGTGGCCCGCCACCCGAAGGAGTCGGTCGCCGTCGGCACGTTCTCGCTCTTTGGATACGCCGACGCGCTCGGCAAAATGATGGGTAAGATGGCGTTCGGGGCGGAGCCGCAGATGAACATGTTTCCGACCCGGGCGGAACTGCCGCCGAATGACTCGCCAATGTCGTTCTCGGTTCGGATCGACGGCAGCACAGCCACCATGTACGTCGACGTTCCGCTCCAGCCGATCCGTGTCTTCGCCGACGTGATGAAGAAGAAGATGAAAAAGATGATGGAGGACATGATGAATGCGCCTCCGGGCGGGGGAGCACAACCCGAGGAGCTCGACAACTTCTAAGGGGCACATGTTACTTGCGAAATCGCCGCCGGAGTTCTGTTCCGGGCGGATTGAGTCCCTCAAGCACCGGGCCTGACAGCGGAGCAAGCCGTCAGGCCCGGCTTTACTTGGCAGGCAGGTGAGCCACGAATGCATACGTTCACGACTGTTAGCAAGCTTGTGACGGGGGCCGGGTGCTTTGACCAGCTCGGGGAGTTGGCGAAGCAGTTGGGACGCCGGGCGCTCGTGGTCACGGGCAGGA